>JANWHI010000077.1 GCA_025450495.1 Candidatus Dormiibacter sp.
CGAAAGCGCTCGATCACGCCGGCCCGCAGCTCGGCGATGAGCCCGAACCCCACCCCGCTGGCACCGAACAGTCCGAGCTGGATGAGCAGGCCCGGCACGAACACGTTGTACGCGCCCCCCGGTGGGAACCCGGGAGTCCGTGCCAGCGACTTGAGCAGCGGCGCGAAGAGCACGAGATACAGCACTGGCTGGAGCACCCCTATGGCCACCCACGCCGGGTTGCGCACGAACACCATGAGGTAGCGCTGGAACATCAACCACGTGTCACGAAGGAACTTCATCGTCGGCCTCCTATGCGGCGTCGCGCAGCGAGCGACCGGTCTGGCGGAGGAACACGTCGTCGAGCGTGGGGCGACTCAGGGTCAGAGTCTCCAGCGCGATGCCGGCGTTGTCGAGCACGCGCAGGATCTGCGGCATCGCCGTCTCGCCGCGGTCGACGTAGAGGCGCACGGTGCCGTCGGCGGCGCTGGCCTCGCGCACGAAGTGCTGTGCCTCGAGCAGCCCGAGCGCACGCTCGTGTGCGTCGCCGGTGCCGACCACGACGACGTCACCAGCGACCTGGCGCTTGAGCTCGTCGGGTGTGCCCTTGGCGACGATCCGGCCGTGGTCGATGATGGCGATGCGCTGGCAGAGCGCGTCCGCCTCCTCGAGGTAGTGGGTGGTCAAAAAGACGGTGGTACCGGCGTCGCGCAGGGCGCGCACCTCGTCCCACATGCGCGCCCGGCTCTGGGGATCGAGGCCGGTGGTGGGCTCGTCGAGGAAGAGCAGCTCGGGACGGTGCATCAGTCCAACCCCGACGTCCAGCCGGCGGCGCTGACCGCCCGAATATGTCTTGGTGGCTCGGTCGGCGGCGTCCTCGAGCTCGAGGCGGGCGAGCAGCTCGGTGGCGCGCCGCTGTGCCTCGGCGCTGCTCATCCCGTAGAGGCGTCCCTGGATGACCATCTCGGAGCGGCCGGAGACCTCCGGAGCGCTGCTGCCCTCCTGGCTGACGTAGCCGATGTGCCAGCGCACCCTGGCCGGCTCGCGGCGCAGGTCGAAGCCGGCCACGGTGGCCTCGCCGCTGGTCGGCGGCAGCAGTGTCGACAGCATGCGCAGCGTGGTGGTCTTGCCCGCGCCGTTGGGGCCGAGGAAGCCGAAGATCTCGCCCTTGGCGACGTCGAGATCGACACCGGCCACGGCTTCGACGAGCGATTTGCGTCCCTTGAAGGTGCGCCGGAGGTCGTGGGTCTCGATCATCTGCTGTGCTCCCCTGTCGACGTCTGCGTCTGATGGCTCGTGATGTGTGCGTGCTGCGCCTCTTCGGCGGCGTGCATGGCCGCGAAATGAGCGGCGATGATCTCCTCGTTCCAGGCGAGCGTTCCCGACTCCATGTCGTGGAGAAGGGAGCCCACCCACTCCAGCTCCGCGTTGGCCAGCGCCATGGAATGCTCGAGCTCGAGCAGCACCAGCCGGGGCAGATGCAGCTGCTCCTGGAGCAACCGGTGGCTCTCGTCGAGGCCCACCAACGCGGCGCGGAGGTTCACTGTCCGGGTGCGAAGCGCCGCCTGGGCGCGCTCCTGGTCGAGGTACGCGATCAGCCCCATGGCGACGTTGAAGACGAGGTCACGGTGCACCGGGGTCTCGAGCAGCTCCGCGAGCCAGTTCTCCAGGTGCTCGCGGCCGTCGCCTGTGATCCGGTAGACGGTGCGCTCGGGGCGCCGGCCCTCGCGGCTGGTCTCGAGCTGCTCGATGAGCCCGGCGGCGTCCAGCTCCTCGATGGCGCGGTACAGCTCGCGGGTCTTGCCGACCGCGTACGTCTTGTGCCGTCCCCTGAGCAGGCGCTGGATCTCGTAGGGGTGGCGAGGCTGCTCGCTGATCAAGGCCAGTGTGGCCAGGCCGATCATGTCTTTGGGGCTAGTGCGGGTTTCCATATTGCGGACCGCACTATAGCAGGTCGCCAAAGCCCCGAGTGGTTGAGCGGTAGCGTGTCCGCTCAGGCGAGCGCGATGATCTCGACCAGGTGCCCAAGGCCGGCCAGGTCGCGTGGGTTGCGGGTGTACAGCCGAGCATCATGTGCCGCCGCTGTGGCGGCGATGAGGAGATCCATCACGCGCGCCCGCGGCTGACGACCGATCGCAGCTGCAGCGCTGGCCAGGCGGCCGTAGTGACGGGCCACCACGTCGTCGATGGGCAGCGCGGCGAAGGTGCGCTCGACCACGCCGAGGCGGCGCAGGCGTTCAGCCCTGACCGGTTCGGAGCCGGCGATGAGCACGCCGAAGTGCAGCTCGGCCAGCGACGCGGTGCTGATCGCCAGGTCGCCCTCGAGCGGCGGTGGTGCTGGACCGAGCAGGACGCGGGTGTCGAGCACCGACCTCATGCGGCGAACGGGTCGCGAGGTGCCTGGTCGATCCGGCGACGGTCCGCCTCCCAGGCGGAGTCGCCCGGCCCGGCGAAGATGGCGGACACGTCGGGCCACTGCCGCCATCGCTCGCGCTGGATGGGGCCGAGCTGGGCCATCTCACGGCCGCTGACGGTGACGATGATGGTCTCGCCACACGCTGCTCGGCGCACCAGGTCGCTGGCGCGTTGCCGGAGCTCCCGCAGCCCTGTGCTCATGGGCGCACGATAGCACATGTGCTACCGGGGCGTCCGGGCGTGGTCACCAAACGTACCATGGCGCCGTGGAGCTTCCTGAGCTGATGGTCGCTGATGCTGCCGCATGGCGAACCTGGCTGAATGGCAACCACGCCAACCCACAAGGCGTGCGACTGGTCCTCGCCAAGCAGGGCACGACGCATCCGACGACGCTCTCCTACGACGAGGCACTCGACGAGGCGATCTGCTTTGGCTGGATCGACGGGCAGCTCGGGCGCCGTGACAGCACAACGTTCCTGCGACGATTCACACCCCGAAACGCCCGGAGCCCCTGGTCTCAACGCAACGTTGCCATCGCCGAGCGGTTGAGCGCCTCCGGACGAATGCACCGATCAGGGGATGACGAAGTTCGGCGGGCGAAGGCGGATGGTCGATGGGAGGCCGCCTACGCCGGTCGGAGTGGCGCAGTGGTTCCAGAGGACCTGGCGAGGGCATTGGCGGCCAACCCCCGTGCTCTGGCGATGTTTCAAACGCTCTCGGGTGCGAACCGGTACTCCATCGTCTATCGGATCGGAAGCGCGAAGAAGGTCGAGACCCGAGCCAGGCGAGTCGACCAGTTTGTGGAGATGCTGGCCCGAGGCGAGACCATTCACCCGCAAGGTCCACGCCCATCCGTCTAGGGAATCGCTGCAGACTGGCTGACGCCTAGCGCAGATCCAGGTCGCAGATGCGCTGCGCGGCCTGCAGGTAGCGCTTGCGCGTGCCCTGGACGACGTCGGCGGGCAGCTCGGGACCGGGGGGGGTCTTGTCCCATTTGAGGGTTTCGAGGTAGTCGCGGACGAACTGCTTGTCCATCGAGGTGACCGACTCACCCTCGCGCCATTCCGAGATCTCCCAGAAGCGCGAGGAGTCGGGGGTGAAGATCTCGTCGATGAGGGTCAGCTCGCCGTCGATGATGCCGAACTCGAACTTGGTGTCGGCGAGGTAGATGCCGCGCTCCTCGCAGTGGGCGGCGGCGAAGTTGTAGAGGTCGAGCGACACCTGCTCGAGGCGGAGCGCGAGGTCGGGGCCGACCACCTCGCCGAGCGTGGCGCGGCTGATGTTCTCGTCGTGGCCGGTGTCGTTCTTGGCGGCGGGAGTGAAGCGCGGGTGGTCGAGCCGTCCCGACTCGCGCAGGCCTTCGGGCAGCGCCTCGCCAGCGAGCGTGCCGTCGCTGCGGTACTCCTTCCAGCCGCTGCCGGAGATGTAGCCGCGCACCACGCACTCGATGTCGATGCGCTCAGCGCGGCGCACGCGCATCGAGCGCTGCAGCCAGTCGTCGCGCTCTGCTTGCGGGATGACGTCGGGGTCGTCGGGAAGCAGGTGGTTCGCGCTGATGTGCGCGGTCTTGTCGAACCACCAGCGCGACATCTGGGTGAGCACCCGACCCTTGTCGGGGATCGGTGTGGGCAGCACGACGTCGAACGCGCTGAGCCGGTCGGTGGCGACCATCAGGAGCGTGTCGTCGTCGAGCTCGAAGGTGTCGCGCACCTTGCCGCGACGGAACACGGTGAGACCCTCGGCCTGCGCACTTGTCATCACCGGCATCAGAATCGTCCTCCTCCCAAACCTGCTTCAACAGCCAGCTCCCGCGGAGCCTGCTCGATATCCGGAGCACCGCCTGTGGTCGACAGACCGAGGCGATCGTAGGTGTCGTCGATGTGGTGTAGGAACGCCTGGACGTCGAAGGCGTTGGCGAGAATGTCGGGCCCGAGAGCATCGCGCAGCTCAGCGTCTGCCTGCACGAGCTCGCGGAAACCGGCCTCGCCGTCGCGGGCGCGTCGCGCCAGTGCCTGCACCGCACGGTAGGCGCGCTCGCGGGGCCAGCCGGCTTCGATGATCAGCGCGCCGAGCACGCGCTGCGAAAAGACCACGCCACCGAAGGCGTCGACGTGGGCGCGCATGTTCTCTGGGCGCACGCGCAGGCCGGTGACGACGCGTATCGAGAGGCGCAATGCGTAGGCGGTCAGCGCGCAGGCGTCGGGCAGGATGACGCGCTCGGCGGAGGAGTGCGAGATGTCGCGCTCGTGCCAGAGCGCGACGTTGTCGAGCGCGGTCATGGCGTGGCCGCGGAGGACGCGGGCGATGCCGCAGATGCGCTCGCAGAGGACGGGATTGCGCTTGTGGGGCATCGCCGACGAGCCCTTCTGGCGCTCACTGAACGGCTCCTCGGCCTCGTCGACCTCGGTGATCTGCAGCAGCCGGATGGTGGTGGCGAGGCGCTCGAGCACCGCGCCCAGGATGGCCAGCGCCGAGACGAACGAGGCGTGGCGGTCACGGGCGAGCACCTGGGTGGTGGCGGGCGCGACGGCGAGCCCGAGGCCGCGGCACACGTGCTCCTCCACCTTGGGCGACACGCTGGTGTGGGTGCCGACGGCGCCGCTGATCTGGCCGACAGCCACCTCGAAGGCGGCGGCGCGGAGACGTTCGCGCGAGCGGCGCACCTCGTCGTAGTGGTTGGCCAGCTTGACGCCGAACGTCAGCGGCTCGGCGTGCACGCCGTGGGTGCGACCCATCATCAGGGTGAGGCGGTGCTTCTCCGCCTGCTTGGCCAGGGCCTGCTCGAGCTTGGCGGCGTCGGCGTCGATGATCGCGGCGGCGTCGCGCAGCTGGGTGGCCAGGGCGGTGTCGACGATGTCGGATGACGTCAGGCCGAGGTGGATGAAGCGACCCTCGTCGCCGAGCGTTTCCTGGACGGCGGCGACGAACGCGGCGACGTCGTGGCCCTGCTCGGCCTCCAGCTGGTTGATGCGATCTTTGTCGATGCGCGCGCGGCGCAGCGCGGGGAGCACGTCCTCGGGCACCCGGCCAAGCTCGGCCCAGCCCTCGGAGGCCAGCAGCTCGATGTCCAGCCACCGCCGGAGCCGCGACTCGTCGCTGAAGATCGCGGCGATCTCGGGAGGCGTGTAGCGGGGAATCACGTGGGTCGATTCTACGGGCGGGTGGGATTTGGTCGTCGGCGGGGGACGGGGAGGCGGGACGGTGCAAGGATGTCGACTTCGGCGGCGCGGCCCGACGCCTCTGCCGGCGCTGACGCGTGGTTAGGCTGGGGCGAGTTCGTGGACGGCCGCCATGACCAGGATGATGTCGAGCGCGACCAACGCGGTCATCAGCCTGAACCCGCCGTGGTTGGCGTCCTGTCCGGGGCGGCCGTCGGCGTGGTCGGCGGATGGAATTCCATGTCGACGGTGTCCATCGCCAGCGCCGCTGCGCCTCGCCGCGATACGTGTGAGGCGACCCGCAGCAGCCCACGGGGGATGGGGCGGACCTTGCCTGACGTGCCGCGTCTTCGCTGACCCTCGGCGGCGAGCTCGTTCAACGTGAGGTTGTCTGGTCCCGCCACATCGATGATGGTGCCGCGCAGTGCGGGGTCGACCACCGCACGCTCGACAGCGGCAGCGACGTCCTCGACGGAGACGAAGTTGATGGGGTTGTCGCCGTGGCCGAAGACGATCTTGCTGGTGAGCTCGTCCCACAGCTCGCGGAACGCGGTGGCTCGGACGATGGTCCAGCGCACGGAGCTGGCGCGGAGGTGCCGCTCGGCGGCGTATTTGGCGCGGAACAGCTCCATTGGGTGACCTGCCGACGCGCCGACGACGGACATCATGACCACGTCGGCGCCGGCGGCGGCTGCGGCGTCGATGAGGTGCGCGTTGCCGTCGCGATCGACGGATGCGGGCGTCACCTTTCCTTTCCCGCCGAACCCGTGCACGGCGGATACGACGGTGGTCACACCACGCATCGCCGCCTGCAAGCTGGCGGGGTCGCGCACATCACCGGTGACGACGGCGGCCTGGTCGGCGAGGTGCTTCGCTCTGGCGGGATCGCGGGTGAGCACGCGCACATCGAGGCCGCGGCGGGCGAGCCGTTGTACGACCAGGGTTCCCAGCCGGCCGGTGCCACCGGCGACGAGGATCACGCGCGCACAACCTGGGCGCGGACGGCGTCGTCGACGGTGCCGGCGCCCTCGTCGACCGGCTCGAGGTAGAAGCGCGCCGACTGCGCGAGGCCGTCGCGGACCTCCCACACGATGACGCCGCGCATGTGGTGCGACGTGCCGTCGCGTCGCGTGCCGCGCATCTCCCACTCGGTCCACGCCGTGTCGTCATCCGCCGTCTGGCGCAGCACCTCGACGCGCAGGTCGGGCACGAACCCGAAGATCTGCTCCCAGTTGCGGCGGACCTGGTCGCGCCCGCGGAAGCTGCGCGCGGGGTGCAGCGGCGTCGCGTTGGCGTAGTCCTCCGCGAAGCAGCCGACCAGCGCCTCGATGTCGTGGGCGTTGGTGGCGTCCACCAAGCGGTTCACCATCTCCCGCGCCTGCTCTGCCATCTTGCCTGCCTCCCCGGCCGGACTATTCGTTCTAGTTTGCTAGAATCAATTCATGACTATGAGCGCGGACGGGCCGGTTGTCAAGCAGCGCCGGGCATACGACGCCCGCCGGCGCCGCGAGGCCGCCACCGCGAGGCGAGACGCCGTGATCGCCGCCGCGGAGCGCCGCTTCCTCGCCGACGGGTATGCGGCCACCACGATCGCCGCCCTGGCCGCGGACGCCGGCACCTCCGTCGACAGCGTGTACAAGGCGTTCGGCGGCAAGCCGGGGCTGGTTCGGGCGATCTGGAGGAAGGCCCTGGAGGGCGGCGGCCCGGTCCCTGCGGAGCAGCGGTCCGACGACCTGCAGAACCGCGAGCCCGATCCACGCAGGATCATCGAGGGGTGGGGAGCCTTCTCCGCCGAGCTCGCGCCCCGCACCGTGCCCATCCTGCTGCTGGTCCGCGCGGCGGCGGCGACCGATCCGGAGATGCGAGTGCTCCAGGACCAGCTCGACGCGGGCAGGCTGCGGCGCATGACCGACAACGCGCGCCGCCTGCGCGATCACGGTCACCTTCGCGACGGCATCGCGCTCGCGCAGGCTGCCGACGTGCTCTGGACGTACAGCTCGGCGGAGCTGTGCGAGATGCTCGTGTACCGCCGCGGCTGGTCGCCGTATCGGTACGGGCGCTTCATCGCGGACGCGATGATCGCGGCGCTCCTGTAGCGGGCAGTCGTCGCGACGGCATTTTTGCTCCGGGGCAGAGGCAATGAAACTCTGTTGCAGGGGCATCAGTTCTCAGTCCGATCCACAACAAATCGCGTCTGCAACTCGAATACCATGCGGACCCGGCCGCCGCAGGTGAGCCGGCGCGGTTTAGACCAGGAGGATGGCGATGTCTTTTGCTGTTGTCGGCAGAGTGGAGCTTCCCGAAGGCGGGACGATTGAAGAGGGACGCAAGCAGTTGGCGGAAGTGGTCCTCCCGGGGCTGAAGCAGGCTCCTGGATTCGTCTCCGCGATGTTCCTCTCCCCCAAAGAGGGAAACGAGGGCCTCAGCGTCATCGTGTGGAACACCGAAGATGACGCCAACAACGCCGTCAAGAACGCCACGTTCCCTGAGGGGATCAAGCCCCTCTCCTTTGAGGTTCGTGAGGTGGCGGCCAACACTGCCCAAAACTGAAGCTGGGCGGCAGATGGCGGGCTGAGGCCGGCTCGGTCTCTACCCGCCGTGTCGGGCGGGGTCGGCACTCCTACATCGCGAGGCCACTTGGATGGTGAGGTGGCACGATCGTGATGTTGTGGCACAAGAAGCTCGCCTTGGACGACAGGGGCGATTGGTGATCCCAGCTGCGGCGCGGCACGCGCTGGGGCTGCTGCCCGGGGATGTCCTCTCAGTCCGCGTTGAGGAAGACCATCTCGTCCTGGAGCGCCGGGCAGCGGTGCTGGCCAGGCTGCGCAAAGGCTGCCACGCGGGATATCGATACCGACGGGTTGGGCGAGGAGGTGGACGCCCTCGGCGTGCGCGTGATGGCCTTCGATCGGGACGCCGCCGAGGAGACGGCGCGGCTCTGGCCGTTGACGACAGATGCTGGGCTGTCCCTCGCGGAGCGAGCCTGCTTGGCCCTCGCCGCAGCTCTCGGCGCCACCGCGGTGACGACAGACAGGGCGTGGGCTCACATCAACGTGGGAGTGTCGGTGCAGGTCATCCGCTGAATGCGGTGATGCGTGGATCGGCTGTGAGGTGAGGACGCGCGGCTTCAGCCGGCCACTCAGCCCGGCGGATGTCCATCCAAGAGTGCTCCGGCGTAGTTCGTCACCGAGCGCTGGTAGCGTGGCAGGTGGGGTGCCAGCGCGGTCAGGGCCAGCGACAGGGCCTCTCGTTCCCGGCCGGTGTCGGCCAGCGCCAGGGCGAGGAAGGCGCGGACGGCGTCGTCGAGCTCATCGGATTCCGCGTCGAGCTCGGGGGTGAGCAGCGCGACGCTCTCGGGGGAGCGATCGAGGTTGCGCAGGGAGCTGGCCAGCTGGATCGTGGCGCGGCGGCGGCGCAGCCCGGACAGGCCGAGGTCGAGCGCCTGCCTGTAGAGCGGGATGGCCAGATCGGAGTGGCCGGTGGAGTCGAGCGCGGCAGCGTGCTCGAAGATCGCGGCGGGGTCGTCCGCCGGGCGCTCGGCGACGAGCTCGTCGATGGCGGCCAGGAAGCCGGCCTCGGGGAGGTCGTCCAGCGATTGCCAGACGGCTGACAGACGCTGTTCCCAGCCTGTGTCGGTTGTCGGCGTCACGCGGTCAGGGTAGCGTCCGATGGACGATGTCCGCGGGGCGTCCGCCGCGCCTTCGTACCGTGATTCGCGTGACCAACGCGAGCGTGCCACGACCACGATCGCGGCGCGGTGACCTCGTGCTCATCACCGCGCTGTTGTGCGCGTGGTTGCTGCCCTGGCTCGTGCTCACCGGAGCGCTGGCCGTGGCCGGTGGACACCCCGACGTGTCGCCGCTCGAGTTCATCAACCCGCTGCGGATCGCCAGCACCTTCCGCGCTGACGGCAACACCCTGGTGTGGTGGCACCTGGTCGGCGCCGGACCGCCGGCGCACGTGTGGCTGTTCATCGCCTTCATCGTCGCCATCGTGGTCGGCGGCGCAGCCACGGCGCTCGGTGCGCTGGTGGCCTGGGCGGGCGGCGTCCCCGGCATCGGTGCAACCCGCCTGCTGCTCCCCAACCGGCTGCCGCGCACCTCGCGGTGGGCGACGTGGCGCGACCTGCGCGCGCTGCAGGTCCGCCGTCCTCGCCCGGGTTCGATGGTGCTCGGTCGCCGCGGCACGCACCTGATCGCCACCGAGCGCGAGACGTCGGTGCTTGTCATCGGTCCGACGCGCAGCGGCAAGACCTCGGGCTTGGTGGTGCCCAACCTGCTCGAGTGGGACGGTCCGGCGATCGTCACCTCCACCAAGAGCGAGCTGGTCGACCTGTGCGCGGGTCACCGCCAAACCATCGGCCCGGTATCGATCTACGACCCCACCGGCGAGATCAGCGACCGCCATCGCACCGTCAGCTGGTCGCCCTTGACCGGTTGCCACGACCTCGACGTGGCCTGGACGGTGGCGGCATGGCTGTGCGCCGGGCTGCAACAGGGCAGTGCGCGCGGCGACAACGACTGGGCGCACTGGGCGGAGTCCGGCAAGCTGCTGATCGCCCCGTTGCTGTACGCCGCCGCCGCCTCCGACCGCAGCATCGTCGAGGTGCGCGACTGGATCCACGGCTTCGACGTCGAGGGACCGATGGCGGTGCTCCAGGCATTGTCCAAGCACTGCCCCGGCCCTGACTCGGATGCCGACCGTGCCATCGGCATGCTCACGTCGATCGATCAGCGTCCCGAGAAGGAGCGCGGCACCGTGTTCTCCACAGTGATGCGCATCTTCAGCGTCTTCAATGAGCGCTCCGTGGCCGCCTCCGCGACGACCTCCCATTTCGACCCGGAGCGGTTGCTGCGCACCCGCGGCACGCTGTTCCTGTGCACACCGCGACAATCGCCGGAGCGGGTGGCGTCGCTGTTCGTGGGAATCCTCATGACGGTGGTCACCACCGCCTACCGGCTGGCAGCCACGCAGCCGCACGGCCGCATCAATCCCGAGCTCGGTCTGTTCCTCGACGAGCTGGCCAACGTGGTGCCGATCGAGGAGCTGCCGGCGCTGGCCTCGCAGGGGGCGGGCCGCGGCGTACTGCTCATGTCGATCGTGCAGGACTTCTCGCAGCTGCGCGCGCGCTACGGAGCTGATCGCGCCAACTCCATCCTCAACAACCACGGTTGCAAGATGGTGCTGCCCGGGATCAGCGACCCGGAGACGACCGAGGTCATCGCCAAGCTCGTCGGCCGCAGCGACGTCACCGATGTGCAGGTCAGCCACAACGACGGTCGTGCGTCGCGATCGTATTCCCTGCGCCAGGACCAGATGGCCTCGCCCGACGCGCTGCGACAGCTGCAGGAGGGGACCGGGATCGTGCTGTACAGAGGCAAGCCACCGACCATCGTCAGGCTGCGACCGTGGTACGCGGATCGGCGACTCGGTGAGCTGATCAGGCAGCCGTTGCAGCAGCCGTGAACAGCGCCTCTGCTACTCTGGCAAGCAATGCCAGACGACACCGAGCAGCAGGTCTCATGGATGGCGGTGGCGGCGCATCTGCCCGTTGTGGCGAGCGATGGCGCTGAGGTTGGTCACGTGCTCGAGGTTGCCGCCCTGCCCTCTGAGGACATCTTCCACGGCATCGTGTTTCAGCACCGGACTCGAGGCCGCACCTACCTGGCTCCGGCGGTGGACGTGGCGCGAATCACCACTCGCGCCGTGTATCTGAACGTCGACGCGGCGGCCGCGGGGAACTACGCGGAGTTCCAGCAGCTGCACGTCTCGCGGCTCGGGCTGCGCGGCATCCTCAACTGGAAGCACATGGGCTGGAAGGACTCGTCGGAGTAGGTCCGCGGGCGCGCGATGCGCCTCGGTCAGTCGGTGCGGTGCGCGGCAGCAGCGGCGGCAGACATCTCGTCGACCATCTCTTCGATGGTGGAGGGCATCACGCCGCGGATGCTCATGCCGCGGATCTCCTCGAGCATGGACGCCAGTGAACGCTTGGCGAGCGCGCCCTCGTCGAGGACCGCTTCCACTCGCGATGCGGAGAGGCGCAGGCGGCGCCGCGCGATCGCGCGAAGGTCGTCGAGCACCTCGGCAACACTGGGGGAGCCGGCCTGCAGCGCCCTGGTCTTGAACTCGTCCCAGGTGGCAGGCTTGTCGGCAACAGCGGTGGTCTCGGCGGCGACGGCGACGGTATCGTCAGTGGAGTCGGCGCGCCAGGCGGTGTCCCATGGGGCCACCCACGCTGCGTCGGGAAGCGTACTTGCGGACACCGCTGGAGCGTCCTCCGTCTGCGTCTCCGTGGTTTTGGCAGCCGCTTCGGCCGGTGCTTCGGGAGGTGCTTCATCAGCTGCAGTGGTTTCCGACCCGGGCTTGTCCCACTTGGTGGACGGCCAATGACGAGCAGGCACCGTGGCGTGGCCCACGGTGCCGTTGGTGCCGTTGGTCGGGGTCGATGGGCTTTCGCCCGCCGCCGCTGAGGGCTGTGGATCGGGCGCGGACTGTTCGGCGGCGTCGCCCGACTCAGCGGGGAGCGTCCCCGAGCCGACGCGGAGCACGCGCACGATGCCCTGGTGATTCGAGGCCATCGCCTCGAGCAGGGCCGGGTCACCGAGTGACGGATGAATGTCGGTGTACGACTGCGCCTGGCGCCCCGCCGCGACACAGGTCACACCGCGTCCCACCGGGGTGGTGATCTCCACCACGAAGGTGCCGCCGCGCTGGCCGAGGTCCTCGAGGAGGCTGGGCCAGCTGACCCACATCAGGCGGAGATCGTCGTAGACGGAGTCACCGCGCAACAGGGCCTCGGACAGGTCGACGAGCGAGCTCTCCAGACGCTCAGCCCACACCGACGCATCGGGCCATGCCTGCAGCGATGCCAGCAGGTTGACACCCGTGCTGACCACGCCGCCCTCGACGACATGCACGTCGAGGACGTTGCCGCCGCGCATCAGGATCACCGCGCCCCGCTCGCCGTCACGGACGACAAGCGTGCCGTCTCCGATGACCGGCGCCAGCGCATCCATGACCACCGCGCGCGCCGGGATGTCCGCAAACACCACCGCGCCGCGGGGCAGCAATGGCAGCGGGTCGTCAGCGATGCGGGTCGGATCGAGGGTCGGTTCGGTCATGGGCGCCCATGCTAGCGTGCTGGGCGGAGGGGCATCAGGGCGTTTCCGCCCCGTAACCGCGTCGAAGGCGTTCTGCAGCGACGCAGGCGACAAACGTCAGCACCAGCCACGCCAACCAAGCCAAGCGGGCCACAGAGGAGCGACCGCCGGGGCGGTGGCGATGTCCACGGGCGTGCCGGGGCGCGGGATGGTGGTCCAGGGCGATTCCGCCGCCAACCGCGCCGCCGCGTCCTCAGCCAGTTGGATGCCCTTTCGCACGCCCGCCGAAGCGGCGATGCCCTAGCCCACTAGACTCCGGCCGATGAGCGAGAAGGTGCAGAGCGGCGACCCGGTGGCGATCACCGTGGCTGACGTGATGGTCAGCAACGTGCTCGTGGTGCACTCCGGCGACAGCGTTGACGACGCGGTGCGGCTCATCGTCGACAGCCGCATCACCGGCGTTCCCGTGGTCGACGGCGAGCATCACATCCTCGGCATCGTCGCCGAGTCCGACGTGCTCGGCAAGCGCGGCCAGACCGTCGACGAGGTGATGACCACCGACGTGATCACCACCACTGAGGGCAAGACGCTCGACTCCGCCGCCGAGACGATGCTGACCCGGCGCATCCGCCGCCTGCCGGTGGTGCGCGATGGTCGCCTCGTCGGCATCCTCACCCGCGCCGACCTGCTCCGTCACGTGCGCCACACCCACTGGACCTGTGACTGGTGCGGCACCACCGTCCTCGGTCTGCGCCGGCCCAACGCCTGCCCGCAGTGCGGCGGCGAGACCTGGACCTTCGTGGCGGTGCCGCGCTGATGGCGTCGCCCCCGGCGGCGGCCAAGGGCGGCCTCGAGGGAATCATCGCCGGGAGAAGCGCGCTCTGCGAGATCAACGGCGACACCGGCAAACTGATGTACGCCGGCTACGACATCGCCGACCTCGCCCAGCGGTCCAGCTTCGAGGAGGTGTGCTGGCTGCTCTGGCACGGCGAGCTGCCCACCGCGCCCCAGCTGGAGAGCCTCTGCCGCGGCCTCGGCGCCAACCTCGAACCCAACGCCGCGGTGTGGGACATTGCGGCCGACGCGCCCGAGGACGCCGACACCATGGACCTGCTGCGCACCCAGGTGTCGATGCTCGGCATGTCGGACCCCGATCGCGCGGACAACAGCGAGAAGGCCAACCAGACCAAGGCGATGCGCCTGGTGGCGCAGACCTGCGTGCTGATCGCCACCAGCGAGCGCATCCGCACCGGGGTGCAACCCATCGATCCGCAGCGCGAGCGTGGCATCGCCTGGAACTTCCTCCACCTGCTCCATGGCGACGAGCCGGACGAGGAGGACGTTCGCGCCTTCGACGTCTGCCTGATCCTTCATGCCGAACATGGCATGAACGCGTCGACGTTCGCCGCGCGGGTGACCGCGGCCACGCTCAGCGACATGCACTCGGCAGTGGTCAGCGCCATCGGCACGCTCAAGGGACCACTGCACGGCGGCGCCAACGAGCGGGTCATGGAGCTTCTGCGCGAGCTGCCCGACGTCGCCGCCACCCGCGCGCACATCGAGCAGCTGCTCGGCGGCAAACGTCGCGTCATGGGCTTCGGCCACCGCGTGTACCGCACCGAGGATCCGCGGGCGACCATCCTGCGCGAGTACAGCCGCGAGCTCGGCGAGCGCCACGGCGACACACGCTGGTACGAGCTGACCATCGCGGTGGAGCAGGCGGTGCGCGAGCTCAAGGGTCTCTACCCCAACGTCGACCTGTACTCCGGCTCGGTGTACACGTCGCTGGGCATCCCGCAACGACTGTTCACGCCGATCTTCGCGGCGTCGCGCATGTCGGGATGGACGGCCAACATCATCGAGCAGCACTGCGACAATCGACTGATCCGCCCCGACAGCGAGTATGTCGGCCCGCCGCCGCGCGCCTACGTGCCCATCACCGAGCGCTGACCGCCTCCGCCAGGGATTCCGCCGCCTCGAGGACCCACAGGTCGAGCGTGCGCGAGGTGCCCTTGATGTCGCGGACCAGCGTGCCCTCGCGGTGGAACCCGCAGGCCTGGGCCACCATCTCCGACGCGACGTTGCCGGGGAGCGTGGTCAGCTGCAGCCGGTCCAGCCGGCACACCTCGAATGACCAGGTGCAGAGCAGGCGCACCGCGCGGCGCGCCACGCCGCGGCCACGAGCTTGCGCGAGCAGCCAATAGCCGACCTCCGCCTCGTTCTCGGCGTTGATCCAGACCGTCACCATCCCGGCGGGCGCCCGCTCCGCGATCGATACCTGGAAGCGCGCTGTGGTGGTGCTCTGCATCGTCCAGCCCGCGGTGATCAGGGTGGCGTCGAGATACGTCAGGTTCTCGGGCACCTGGGTCCAGCGGGTGATCTCGGAGTCGTGGGACGCGGCCACGAGCAGGGCGGCGACATCCCTGCCGGCGGGCAGCAGCACCACCTCACCGTCGCGCAGCGGCGACGTCGCGGCGAGCGCGCGCGCCATTAGTCCGCCGCGGAGTGGTAGTGGTCGGAGATCTGCTGCCAGCTGGCCGCGTTGGCGCCGCCGGGCAGCGGCGTGTTGCCGTCGAAATAGTGGACCGCGCCCGTCTCGGTGTTGCGGTACTCGCCGGCGCTGACCATGGTGCCCGCGGTGAACCTCACACCGGTCGACGACGGCGACCCCGGTTCGCTGCGCGTGCCCGCGCTGCCGCGTCGCTGCTCGGGGTGGTGGTGGTCGGAGAGCTGCTGCCAGCTGGCCGCGTTGGCGCCGCCGGGCAGTGGGCTGTTGCCGTCGAAATAGCGAGTCGCCCCGGTCTCGACATTGCGGTACTCGCCGGCGCTGACCATGGTGCCGGCGGGAAAACGCACCCCATGCGCCGACGGCCTGTCGGGTTCGGTGCGCACCGCCGGACGGTCGCGGCCGGTGTTGGGATGGTGATGGTCGGAGATCTGCTCCCACGCCGCCGAGTTGACGCCGCCGGGGATGGGCGAGCTGCCGTCGAAGTAGCGGGTCGCACCGGTCTCGACGTTGCGGTACTCGCCCGGGCTCACCACCATCCCGGGGCGGAAGCGGACACCGTGTTCAGGCACGGTGGCCATCGTACTCCGGACTTCGCCAGGCAAGGCGACCATCGACGATGGTGGCGCTGATCGCGTCGCCATCGACCACCGTGAGGTCGCACAGCATGCCGCGACGCAACGCTCCGACGTCTGCCTCCATGCCCGCCGCGAACGCCACCCCGTGGGTGTAGGCGCGGATCGCCGATGCGCGGGTCAACGCCAGGTCGGGGTGCCAGCCGGCACCGGAGCGCCAGGTGGTGGCCGCATCGATGCCGAGCAGCGGCGCAGGCTTCTCGACCGGGGCGTCGGAGCCGAATGCGAGCGTCGCGCCTGCCCGCTGCAGCGCCGCCCAGGCGTACGAGGAGCTGGTGCGGCCGGGCCACTGCGCGTCGGCGAGTTGCCTGTCGCTGACGGCGTGGCCGGGCTGCATGGACGCGATCACGCCGATGCGTGCGAAACGCGGCATGTCGGCCGGGTCGACGCACTGCGCGTGCTCCACCCGCGGACGCCAACCACTCCACGCGTCGCGCACGGCTTCGAGGGCGTCCAGCGCGCGACGCACGGCGCCGTCTCCGATGGCGTGCAGGCAGACGTTCAGCCGCGCCGCCGCGCAGCGGTTGACGATGTCGACCAGCTCCTCCTGCGGGGTGACGGCCACGCCTGTACCGTCCAGCATCTCGGCAGTCCTGCTGCCCAACGACCCGTCGAGGAACGCCTTCACGCCCCATATTCGAAGCCACAGGTCGCCAACGCCCGACGCGATCCCGAGTGCTTCAGCTGCAGCAAGCTCGTCGACGGGAAGATTCCAGACGACGCGGATGGGCAGCCGATGATCGCGGTGCAAGCGTTGCAGGCTGCGGAACAGCCGTGGGCTGTCCATCGTGTGCACCGCGGTCAGGCCAACCTCTGCCAAACCTCGCAGGACGGTCAGCAGCGCGGCGTCGAGCTGCGCGTCCGAGGGCGGCGGCATGGCTCGGCCGGCGGCGTTGCATGCCTCCTCGCGAACCATCCCGGTGAGTTCGCCATGCTCATCGCGGTCGATGACGCCGCCGGCAGAGTCGGGACTGTTGCGATGAAGTCCCGCAGCAGCAAGGGCTGCGGAGCTCAGGCACGCCGAGTGCCCATCCTTGCGGGTCAGCAGGACAGGCCGCCCGGCGCCGGCGTCATCCAGCTCGTGGCGTGTGAGCGGGCTCGGATCGTCGCTCCAGTCGTCGTTGCACCAACCGCGGCCGGCGACCCAGGCCGACTGATCCAGCCGGGCGGCAAAAGAGACAACGCGCGCCAGGGTTTCGCGCCGGGTGGTTGCACCGGCGAGGTCCACACCGGCGGCGGACCGGGCCATCCACTCGAGGTGGAGGTGCGCGTCGCCAAACCCGGGGAAGGCGCGGCCATGCAGGCTGCGCACCGGGGCATCGACCCCGGCGGCTGCGCGAGCTGTCGCGCCGGTGACGATGATCCGGCCGTCGCCGCCGACGGCGACCTCCGGCTCGCATCCGACGAAGAGGGTGGGAGCGCGCCGGACCACGCTACGCGCGGGCGTAGGAGTGCAGACCCGCGATCCAGAGGTTGACGGCGTAGAGGTCGGCGAAGATGGCCACGAAGCCGATCACCGTGATCAGCGCCGCGCGCCTGCCCTTCCACCCGTAGGTCACGCGCGCGTGCAGGTAGATGGCGAACACCACCCAGACGATGAAGCTGAACGTCTCCTTGGGATCCCAGCCCCAATAACGGCCCCACGCGTGCTCACCCCAGACCGCGCCCATCATCACCCCGAAGGTCCAGACGGGGAAACCGATCATCACGAATCGGAAGCTCCACGAGTCGAGCGTCGCCGCCGCGGGCAGACGGCGGAAAGCGCTGGCCAGGCCGGGGAGGAAGCCTCCCTCGGCGCCGCCGCCACCACCGCCGCCGGTCATCACCGCAGCACCGCCGGCGCCGGCGGACACGCCGCGCAGGCTCGACGAACCGCTCGCCGCGGCCAGCGCGTACCCGTCGGCCCACTCCCGCACCAGGAAGAACATCGCGAACAGGCTGGAGAAGACCAGCAGGCCGCTGGCGGTGGCCATCGAGGTGACGTGGATGGTCAGCCAGTAGCTGTGCAGCGCCGGGACCAGGTCACCCGGCGGCACATAGAGCATGTAAGCCACCGCCATCAGCGCGATGGCCACGATCATGGCGGGCACGCCGAGCAGGCGCTGGCCAGCCCGCAGGGTGATCACCAGGAAGGTCGTGACCACCACGAACGAGATCCCTGTCGAGTACTCGTAGATGTTGCCGAGTGGCCAGTGACCGGCCTCGAGCGCCCGGGTGAGGATCGAGGCGACGTGGAACGGCCAGCCAAGCACCACCAGCCCGACCGCGGTGGTGGCGATGCGGCGGTCGCGGAACGGCAGGTACACGAGGAAGCCGACCAGGGCGGCGATGTAGATGGCGACGGCGATGCCGAACAGGGTCAGCGAGAGCGGCGTGGGGGTCATCGGGTCAGCACCTCCTCTCGAACCCTGGGTGGCGGCGGCTCGGGCAGCGACCGCGTCACCGCGGCCGGCACCAGCGTGGCCCGGCGCGCGCGCCGGCGCCGCTCCAGGAATGGTCGCAGATAGAGCTTGGTGAGCAGGCCCACCATGGTGAGGACGAAGGTCGCGTACACCAGCGGCACCCCGCTGTCCTTCTTGACGTGGAACAGCGAGAACTGCTTGAGGTCGGCGAAGGCGATGGTGAAGTTGGCGGTGCCGTTGTTGGCCGCCGGCAGCTGCAGGGTGACCGACTGGTGCAGGGGCAGCGCGAACGCGGCAGCGTTCTGGTAATACGGAGTCATCCCGGTGGTGTCGAGGCTGAACACGTCCTGGGAGGCGCCACCGTTGATGCCGAGGTCGCCGACGAAGAGTTGCACCTGGAGCACGGGGTTGTTGGGGGCGGCGCTCCCCGGCCCGTAGGTGAGGTTGAGCGCGTTGCCCGCGCCGCCGACACTGGGCAGCGCCTGGGCGTCGGGGTACAGGACCAGCCGCGCGCCGATCTGCGTGGGCTTGCTCTGCCCGGGCATCCGATAGTTGAAATCGGGCACCTTGATGACCCCCGTCGACGCCGTCTTGTCGTCGCTGATCAGCTGCGCGGCACTGTCACTGACCACCTCGCCCGACGGGTTCTTGACCACGATGTGCGGCGCCCAGCCGTAGTCCTGCTGGTAGAAGTCGACGTTGTCGTAGCCGAGGAAGTCGTTGACGCGCACGTCCTTGGTGACCACCGGCCGGCCCGCGTCGTAGACGGTGACGTTGCTGACGAAATCCTCGGGCATCCCGTTGGCCTGCAGGGGCGCGGCGAAGCGGTTGAGCTGCACCTCGTAGCCGCTGTGCCGGCCGTCGAAGAGCATCCCCTCCTGCAGGGTGTCGTAGCTGGCCCGGGTCTCGGCGACGCGCTGTCCCTCGGTGATGGTCATGATGCCGTCGAAGCCCGTCGCCTTGCCCCACACCACGGCGACGAGCAGCAGGAAGAACGAGGTGTGGAACAGCCAGCTCCCCCATTCGCCCCAGTACTGCGGTGAGCGCGGGTAGCCGCGAACCGTGCGCACGATCAGCGCACGCCCGCGGGTCAGCACACACGACAGCAGCGCGACGTAGATGCTGCCGAGCAGGATGTAGAAGAGCGGCGACACGAACACCGACGTCAGCGGCAGGCCGAGGTGGCTGGCCAGGTCGTTGAGAGCGGCGTGGCTGCCAAGGAACTCGCTGACCTTGCCCTGCGACGAGCTGAACTGCTGGGGAACGAAGGTGCCGATGAGCACGATGCCGAGGACGCCCATCAGCATGTAGATCGCCGTGCGCATGCGCGTGTACTGGTGCCAGAAGCGCGCCAGACGCGAGCGCAGGCGCGGAGGACGGCGCGACGGCTGCGGTGCCGGACGCGGAGCGCGCTGCCGGGGAGCGGTGGCGGTGGCCATGCTCAGGCGGAGCCCAGCAGCGAGTTCAGCGTGGTGGGGACGTCGACGAGCGTGCCCAGCTCACGGAGGCGAATCGTGCCGGTGCTGTCGATGACCAGCGTGGTGGGCGGCGCGTCGACGTTGAAGGTGGCGGCGTCATCGGACGCCGGGTCGAAGAGGCTCGGGTAGGTGACGTGGTACTGGTGGACGTAGGCGCTGGCGTTGGCGCTGTCGTCGCGGATGTCGACACCGACGAAGCTGACGCCGCGCGCCGCGTACTGCGAGACCAGCACGTTGAGCTCGTCCTGCTGGGCACGGCACGGTCCGCACCACGAGGCCCAGAAGTCGACGACGACAGGGTGGCCGCGGAGGCTCGTCAGGTCGAGATGACTGCCGCTGAGGGTGGTGCCGTCCAGCGCCGGCGCGGGCTGGCTGGTATGGCTGGACGGCTGGAGGTGCGTCGACACGTCGGGCTGCAGGCTGCAGCCGCTGAGAACGAGGGCGATGAGCGCGGCGGCGCCGAGCGCGACCACGCGGCGTGTGTACTTCTGCATGACGACGAGCGCGCGAGCTCGACGGGAGGTTACTACCAAGCCGGAAGAGGCCGCGGTGTCGCCCAGCCGGCCGGATGAAGGCGCCGGCGGTGGGAGGCTGCACCATACTGTCGGCGTGATCCGCCGACGTCTCGCCGTCACCGCGGTCGCGCTGACCGCACTCGTCGGCGAATGGCTCGGCCACGGCATCAGCTACTACCGCGTGGCCGGGATCGCCGGGCTCCAGGCGGGCCTCGGTGGCGGCATCCATGACTACATGATTCCGCTGGCGGTGGTGCTGCTGGCACTGGCGGCTGCCGGCACCGCGGGCCTGGTCCGCGCGTGGCTGGCACTTGGGCACAGGCTCGACAGCTCAGCGCGGCTGCTGGCGCGGCTGCGCCGCGGGGACACCGCCCTTCTGGCTCTCGCCGGGTCTCCGCGCGGCGGCTTCGCCAAGCTGCCGTCGCCGCTGGCACGGATCCTGGCCCTGGCCCTGCCCCTCGCCCTCCTGCAGTGCGCGATCTTCGTGGCGCAGGAGAACGTGGAGCGCGTGCTCCTCGGCCTCCCCGCTGGTGGTCTCGGCCCCCTCGTCGACGGCGGGGGCGCGGCCGCCTGGATCCAGGCGGCGGTCGCGCTGGTGCTGGCCGCCGTGTTCACCGCCGCGCTGCTGTTGCTGCGGGCCCGCCATCGCGAGGTCGAGCGCATCGAGCGGCTGGCGCGCGCGTTCTGGCAGCGGGTCCGCCGCGTCCCGGCGCCACCGGCGCGTCCTCGACCCCATGTGACCGCGACCCAGCTGCTGCTCGGCAGCGCGTTGTGGCAACGTCCCCCGCCCAGCTCCTTCCCGGCCTGACCGACGTCCCCGCGGCCGCCGTGAGCGGTCGCGACCGATCAGACAATGGAGGGTCCTCATCGTGACCGGCACCATCCATGCCAGCGTGAGCGACGGCATCACCGGATTCCTGCCGATCGTCGCCCACGCATTCGGCAAGCGCTACGACCTCCCGGTCCCGCTCTGGCTGTTCGTCTTCGGCGGGGCACTCGTGGTCTTTGCGTCGTTCCTGCTGGTTCTTCCCCGCGCGGTCGCCCCCGCGGGAGCCGGCGAATCGACATACATCGACCGCACCGTGCTGCGCCGCCCGGCGCCGGTGCGCTGGGCGATCGCCGTGCTGTTCACTGCGGGCCTGATCGTGGCCGGCTGGGTCGGCTCGCAAGCGCTGGCCGAGAACATCGTCCCCACCTTCTTCTGGCTGCTGGTGTGGATCGCGGTGCCGATCTCCTGCGGGGTGATCGGCGACTGGACTCGCCCGCTCAACCCGTTCGCCGCGCTGGCCCGCGCCTGCGACCGGCCCGAGTTGCGGCGCAGCCTGCTCGGCGACGCGGCGGTGGTGAGGTGGCCGGCGTGGCTGGGCTGGTGGCCGGCTGCCGCTCTGTTCTTCGCCCTTGCGTGCGGCGAGTTGATCTACAACGGGGACGCCACCAAGCCCGGCTTCGCGGCCACAGGGTTGGCGATCTACCTGGCGGTCAGCGCCGTCGGCGGCCTGTTCTTCGGCGCCGCGACGTGGACTGACCGCGCCGAGGTCTTCTCCGTGCTCTTCGCGACGTGGGGACGGCTCGGTTGGTTCCGCTTCGGCGCCCCGGGCAGGCGCGGTCTCGGCGGCGGCCTGCGCGTGCCCTTGGCCTCCCACGTCAGCCGGATCACCTTCGTCCTCCTGCTGCTGGTGTCGGTGTCGTTCGATGGCCTGCTCTCGACGCCGGCGTGGAAGTCGTTCCGCACCAGCATCCCGCTCAACGGGGTGCCGTTCGAGCTGCTGCAGACGGCGGTGTTCGCCGCGCTGGTGCTGGTGGCGTGGGGGCTCTTCGGTGGTTTCGCGACGCTGGTGCGCCGCGCCGGCAACCTCAAGGGCTCTCCAGTCGAGGTCCTCGCCGGGCTGCTGCCCTCGCTGCTGCCGATCGCCTTCGGCTACCTGGTGGCGCACAACGCGGAGTACATCGTCATCAACGGCCAGCTGTTCATCCCGCTGCTCGGCAACCCCGCCGGCATCGACGGGATGCACCTGCTGCCGGCGCCGTTCAACGACAGCTACGAGGTCAACCCCAACCTGCTGCCGTCGTCGGTGGTCTGGTACTTCCAGGTGGTGCTGATCATCTTCGTGCACATCGTCGCGGTGCTGCAGGCGCACCGGTTCCTCGGCCGCGCCGCACGCAATCAGAGCACCGCACGGCGCAGCGAATGGCCCTGGATCGTCGCCATGGTCGGCTACACCATGACCTCGCTGTGGTTGCTCGCCCAGCCGCTGGTGACCTGATGACGCTCGCGCACATCGTCGGCGGCGGGCCGGTGTGGCCGCTGTGGATCACCGGCGCGCTGCTGTTCGGCGGCGGCGTGGCCGCGATGGCCGCGTCGGGGCGGCTGCGCCGCGCCTGCCTCGGCGTCGCCGGCGTCGGGCTGGCGGCCACCGTGACCGTGTACGCAGCGATCCCCGCCGCGCCGCCGGCGCCCGCCGGGGTGCAGCTGCGCATCGCGTCGCCGCGCGCCGATGCCACGGTGACCAGCCCTCTGACGGTGCGCGTCTGCGCCAGCGGCTCGACGGTGCCCGGCAGCGGCCGGCTGCTCAGCGTCAGCCTCGACGGACACCAGGTGGCCGAGGTCAACGCAGACGCCGCGGTGATGACGGCGGCAGCGGGCGAGCACACGTTACGTGTCGAGCTGGTCACCAGCAATCATCGTGAATACGCGCCGCCGGTGCTCACCGATGAGACCGTCAGCGTCACCGGCGCCGGCGCGCTCACCACCCCACCCGCATGCACTCCGTAGGCCGCCACCGCCCGCCGCCGGGGCTCGCGCCATGAGCCGGCGCCGCAAGCCGCAGTCGCGGCGACCGCGGCCGCGCCAGCCGGCGACGCAACCGGCGACGACGCAACACCGCACACCGACCGCGCCGCCACCTTCGTCCCAACGTCGCCGGCCGGTTGCGACAACGCAGATGCGTCGCCGCCGGCTGTCGTTCTGGCCGCTCTCCGGGGCGGGTTTCGGGCTGCTCACCGTCGTCGTGGTCGGCGCCGGCGTGGCCATCGCCGTGGCGCTCCATGGCAGCGGCAATCCGCCCGGGCCGGCGCCGTTCGGCACCCCGCTCGGTTTGCCCACGCCAGCGCCGCAGGTGCTCGCGCCGATCAGCACCACGGTCACCGGGCAGCCGATCGACGGCATCCAATGCCAGGGCGGCGAGCAGCTCATCTACCACATTCATGCGCACCTCGCCGTCTACGTCGGCGGCTCACCGCGCACAGTTCCCGAGGGCATCGGGATCATGCCGCCACGCACGCAGACGCAGGTTGCCGGGATGCCAGTGGTCAGCAGCGGGTCCTGCTTCTACTGGCTTCACGCCCACACCGCAGACGGGATCATCCACGTCGAGTCGCCCGTGCAGCGCACCTTCACGCTCGGCAACTGGTTCGACATCTGGGGCATCCCGCTCGACAGCACCCACGTGGGCCCGGCGAGCGGCACTGTGATCGCGTACCTCAACGGTCAGGTGTACGGCGGCGACATCCGCAGCATCCCCCTGGACGCGCACAATCTGATCCAGCTCGACGTCAACGGCAACGTAGCGCCTCAGCCGTTCACGTTCCCCGCCGGCCTTTGACCCGTCGCGTTTACGGTGGCCCACGCGATGACCGACACCGATCCACGGCTCGATCCCGCCGACGTGACCGTCGTGGTGGCGATGGGCGTCGAGGCGCGCCCGGTGCGCCGCCACGCTCCCCGGCTGCGCCTTCTGGTCGCCGGCATCGGGCTGGCGTCGCTCGACCGTGCCCAGCTGACCACCGACGTGGTGTTCAGCGTTGGTCTGGCCGGAGGGCTGGCGCCGGAATTGGCCTGCGGAACGGTAGTCATCCCCGCGCAGACTGCGCGCGAGGACGGCACGCTGATCGATTGCGACCCGGCGTGGAGCGCGGCGCTCGCGGCCGCATCGCGGCACCTCGGCTTCCCCACCGTCACCCTGCCGATGCTCTCCGCCGACGGCGTGGTCACCGGGGCGCACCGCGCGCGCTGGGCGGCACGGGGATTCGTCGCCGCCGACATGGAGACGGCCCTGCTGGCGGGCATGGTCGCCCGGGTTGCCGCGGTGCGGGTGCTCATCGACACGCCCAGGCGCGAGATCTCGTCGGCCTGGGAGAGGCCGGGGCGGGCGGCGCTCGACCCGCGCAACTGGCTGCAGGGAGCCTGGCTGGCCAGGGTGGCGCCGCGGCTGTCGACGCGCGCGGCCCGGGTGGTGGCGGCGGCGATCGCGGCCAACGCCGCGTAGACGCCACGCGGCCTCATCCGCAGGGACGAGGCTCAGGGAGCGATCTCATCCTCATGCCTGACGCGCTCGGTGGCCGGCGCCCGTAGCGTGTCGGCCATGGACAGTCACCTCGCCAACCGACACGTCGACACCGAGCCCGGCAGCGACATCCTGGTGGAGACCCACGGGCTTACCAAGCACTTCGGCAGCCGCGCCGCCGTCGACGGCGTCGACCTCCGCATCCCCGCCGGCGTCGCCTTCGGCCTGCTGGGGCCCAACGGCGCCGGCAAGACAACGTTGATCCGCACCCTGCTCGGGCTGACCCGGGCCAGCGCCGGCACCATGCGGGTGATGGGCCACACCATGCCCCGCGAGCATGCCAGGGCGCTCGCCCGCGTCGGGGCGGTCGTGGAGGAGCCGCGCTTCCACGACCACCTCAGCGGCCGGCAGAACCTCAGGATCGTCAGCGCGCTGCTCACCGATGACGCAACCCAGCGGATCCCGCAGGTGATGGACCGCGTCGGGCTCGCGGCCCGCGCCGACGAGAGGGTCGGTGCCTACTCGCTTGGCATGCGCCAGCGGCTGGGCATCGCCCGCTGCCTGCTCAACGATCCGCGCCTGCTCATCCTCGATGAGCCGATGAATGGGCTCGACCCCGCCGGCATCCAGGAGTTCCGTGGGTTGATCCGCAGCCTGGTGCAGGAAGGGCGCACCGTGCTGATCTCCTCGCACATGCTCGACGAGATCGAGAAGACGTGCGACTGGGTGGCGATCATCGACCGCGGCAAGCTGATCCGCCAGGGCCGCCTCGCCGACCTCCGCGACGGCGGCGCCCACCAGGTTCTGGTCGCCTGTGACAATAACGCGCGGGCGCTGACGATTCTCGGGCACCTGGACGTGGTGCGCGAGGTGAAGGTTGACGGCGCCGGCCTCCTGCTCTGCACCCTCGCCTCCGCCGATGCCGCCGCCACGGTGAACCGCGTGCTGGTGGGGTCCGGCATCGGGGTCTCGCGTCTCGAGCCCGCCCGGGTCACGCTCGAGGAGCGCTTCCTCGACATCACCTCACGCCTGCAGACCGCAGAGGAGATCCCCGCATGAACCGCGTGCTCCCGATGATCAGCGCCGAGTTCCTCAAGCTGCGCACCCGCAGGGGATTGGTGGTGCTGTCGCTCGTCCTGTGCGCGTTCAGCGTGGTGCTGGTCAACGCGATCATGACCATCTACCACGTCGTCGATCCCGTCAAGAACAGCCCGGCCGGCGGTCTGAACGGTTTCACCAACAGCCTCGAGATCTTCACCATCATGGGAGGGCTTGCGGCGGTGCTCATCGGCGCCACCGCCGGCGCGCAGGACCTCTCCTCGGGAGTGTTCCGGAGCCTGGTGGCGACCGGCCAGTCGCGCGTCAAGCTCGCCCTGGTGCGCATCCCCGGCGGCTTGATGGTGCTGCTGCCGATGCTCGCCCTCGGCTACGCCCTCGAGGTGGTTGCCTCCTTTGTGCTCGCCGACGGCACGCCCACGCCGGACGCCGCCAGCCTGCTCATCGGCGCCGGCTGGCTGCTCGCCCTTGCCGTGCTCAACCTGTGCGTGACGCTCGGACTCGCCGCGCTGCTGCGCTCGCGGGGCACCGCCATCGGCATCATGATCGCGTGGGAGCTGGCCGGGTCACGGGCCATCGAGCGCATCAGCGTGTTCGGCAGCTGGCGCAAGCTGGTCTCCAGCTTCGCGCTCGACCGCTTCCTCCCCGGTGCCACCGACACCGTGAAGCTGAGCCGTGGCGATTCGATCTCGGTCACGGTCGGGGCCGCGGTCGCGGTGGTGATCGCGTGGATCGTGGTGGCGATCGCACTCGGCACCTGGCGGACGGCCACGCAGGACGCGTGATCGGCAACGAGCCGGGTCAAGACTCGTGCCGGCTCGGGATGGTCGTAGGCTGGCGCTGAGATGAGCGCAACCACGGCTCCGGCACGCGCAACGCCACCACAGTGGCGGCTGCGGGAATGGCCGGGAAGGCTCTTCGACGTTGGCATCGTCGCCGGGTTGCTGCTGGTCGGCATCGCCATCCTCGTCAGCAGCACCGACGAGATCCCGCGCCTTGGTCCCGGACGGGTGGCGCTGTTCGCAGTGACGGTGGTGCCGCTCACCGCCCTGCTTGTGCGCCGCCGCCACCCGCTGGTCACGCTCGGTGTGATCCTCGGTGCCCTGCTGGTCGAGGCGATTCTTGGGTCATCGTTCCTGGTACACCCGCTGGTGCTCGTCGGTGTGTACAGCGTCGCCGCGCGCCTGCCATGGCGTATCTCCCTGCCACTCAGCGTGGTCAGCGTGGCGGTCCTCGTCTCCGGTTACGCGATCTCCCGCGGCGGCCTGACCTTCGCCGGCTTCGTCAGCTCCACCATTCCCGTCGGTGCCGCATACGTCATTGGGATCTACACGCGGACGCGGGTGGCGTACGTCGACTCGCTGCGCGCCCAGGCCGGGCAGGTGGCGCGTGAGCAGGAGCTGCGCGCCCAGCAGGCGGTCGCCGAGGAGCGGGTACGCATCGCGCGCGAGCTGCACGACGTGGTCGCCCACCACCTGTCGCTGATCACCGTGCAGGCGGGCGCGCTGCAGACGCAGCTCCCCGCGGATCACCCCGGGCGCGAGACCGCGGCGACCATGGCGCGCACCGGGCGGCAGGCGATGGACGAGATGCGCCGCATGCTCGGCCTTCTGCGACTCGGTACCGCCGACGCCCCGGGACATGCACCGCAGCCGGGTATCGCCGAGATCCCCACGCTGGTCGCGCAGGCGCGTGCCGCAGGGGTCGACGTTGAGTTGGCGATCGATGAGGGCGCGGGCCGGGCGATCCCGGTCGGCGTCGACCTCAGCGCGTACCGCATCGTCCAGGAGGCGGTGACCAACGTGATGCGGCACGCGAGCAGCGCGCACTGCAAGGTCCGCGTCCGCGTCGACGAGGACGTGCTCGAGCTGCGCATCACCGATGACGGCCCGTCGAGCGGCGACGCCCTCGGCGCGGGGCACGGGCTGGTGGGCATGCGCGAACGCGTCGCGCTCTTTGGTGGCGAGCTGTTCGCCGGGCCTGTTCCCGCTGGCGGGTTCGCGGTGCAGGCGACACTGCCGCTGTCGCACGCCGGAGGGCCGGGTTGATCCGCGTGCTGGTCGTCGACGACCAGGAGCTGATGCGCGCCGGCTTTCGCATGATCCTCGAGGCGCAGGGCGACATCCGCGTCGTCGGCGAGGCCGGCGACGGGGTCAGCGCCATCGACGCCGCCGCCTCGACCAACCCCGACGTCGTGCTCATGGACATCCGCATGCCGCGCATGGACGGTGTCGAGGCGACGCGACGGTTGCGGGTTCCCCGCGTCATCATCCTCACCACGTTCGACCACGACGAGTACGTCGTCGAAGCGCTGCGCGCGGGAGCGAGCGGCTTTCTGCTCAAGGACGCGCCGCCCGAAGAGCTGGTGCGCGCGGTGCGCGTGGTCGCGGCGGGCGACGCGCTGCTGGCACCGACGGTGACACGACGCCTGCTCGACCGCGTGGTGTCGCAGCTCAATGTCGCGCATGCGCCCAACCCGCAGCTCGAGCAGCTCACCGAACGCGAGCGCGAGGTGCTCCAGCTGGTGGCGCGGGGACGGTCCAACAGCGAGATCGCCGCCGACCTGCACGTCAGCGAGACGACTGTGAAGACGCACGTGTCGCACATGCTGGTCAAGCTCGACCTGCGCGACCGCGTCCAGGCGGTGGTGATGGCCTACGAGTCCGGACTGGTGGCGCCGGGGGAGGCGTGAGGAGCGCTGCTCAGGTGGCGGGGCGGGGCAGCAGCCGTCGCAGCGCCAGCAGGGCGACGACGGTGGCGAGCAGCGCCGCCGCGGCGATGCCCAGCCAGCGCAGGTAGAGCGCGGAGTCCGTGTACACCGGTGGCGCGGGGAACGACTGGAGGTGGTGCACGTACATCCCCCGGTCGGTGGCCGCGTACAGCGCTTTCGCGGCCGGGTCGGTGGCGAGGCCGAGCACGTTCTCGGGCAGGCCGGGGTCGGCGCGGATCCAGTCGTCGCCACCGTCGTTGCTGAGC
>JANWHI010000078.1 GCA_025450495.1 Candidatus Dormiibacter sp.
ACCGCGATCGCCACCAGCACCGGGCTCAGGACGATGATCAGGAAGAGCGACGCGACGCGATCGAACACGGATTTGACGACTCGAGCCGGTCCGCTCAACTCCGGCTCACAGATCTCCAGCAGTGGGAGGCCGTCGACCGGGTGCATGACGATTCGGGGTCCTGCGATATCAGCAAGATCCGGAACCACCAGCAGTCGGATGCCCGATCCCTGGAGCGCCCACGACATGCGCCGCAACTCGCCACCGGTCGAATGGGTCGTACCGACAAAGGCGATGGTGTCGGCGTCAAGACGCCTCACCTCATTGACGATCTCGTCGGCATCGATTGGCTCATCTTCGGCAAGTGCATCGGTTGCGACGACGCCCACCACCGAGAAGCCGGTGTGTGTATTTCGATCGATGTAGGTGCGCAGCTGCTCCGCGCCCTTGCTCGGTCCGACCTCAACGATGCGGTGGATTGCGACACCATCGCCGAATCGACTGCGCAACGCCTTGCGCGCAACCCAGCGTCCGAGCAGCGTCAGCAGCGCGGCCAGCGGGATCGTGATCAGCACCAGGCCACGCGAGAAGTCGGCTCGAAGCACGTAGGACGTAAAGCCGATGAGCGCGAGGATCCAGATCGACGCGTTGCACACGCGCCGGTATTGCTCGGGCCCGGCAGCCAGGTAGCGACGGGCGTACGAGCCGCTCAGCAGCATGGCCACGACCCAGAGGGCCGGGAAGGTCGCCGCAATCGCGGCGTACGGCAGCCTGTCGTTCAACCGCTCGGGCGAGGCGCCGAAGATGGCGAGCGTTGCGACCGCCACCGCGAGGGTGGCGATCACCGCATCGAGAACAACCAGGAGCGCGACCCATCGCCGCACCGAAACGCGCTGCGAACGGGATTCGATACGGGGATAGACGCTCGTCGGCCAGAACGCGGACGGCGTGGGGTCGGGCTGCCCCACCAGCTGAACGTGCTTGGGGCGATCCACCTGGGTCTCCGGCGCCTCGGCAAGCTCGACCGTGACGCGATGTCCCCGCCCAGTGCCACTCGCTCGCCGGCTTGCCATGGAACCCTCCGGGGACGCTTCAAGATCTCTGGAACGGGAGCCCAATCGATCTGATTATGAGGGCTCTGGCCAATCGCCCCCAGGCTTGGAGCCTCCCCAGTGGCTCCTCGCAGCCGAGGACGGTGGCGCGCGCAGGGCGCGCAACGTCAACGATCTAGCAATCGAACTCAGGATACCACGCGCTTCCGTGCGGCACTGCCGGCAGTTGAGCGCGTCTCGCCTGACTGGCCGCTAAGCTCCATCCGGGTGTCACTCCAAGACTTCGCGCAATCCCTCCCTGGGGTGGTGATTGCAGCCCTGCTTCCTGGCTTTGCCCTTGCGACCCTGCTCGCTCCTCAGTGGCGATGGTGGACGAGACTTGCGATGTCCCCCGGGATGTCCGCAGGGTTCATCGGCGTGGCGGGGATGGCAATGCACGACGCGCACATCCCCTTCGAGCCGGTGACCGTGCTGCCGCTGCTCGTGGTGCTCGGGGCTGCCGCGGTGCTCCGATGGCGCCGCGCCTCCCCCACCGCCGGCGTCGCCTCCCCGTGGTGGGTGCCGATTCCAGCACTTATCGGAGGTCTGATCGGGGCGTCGGTGTTCTTCTGGGCCCTCCACGGCCAGGTGCTCCCTCCCGATTGGGACACCGCGACGCACGGTGGGCTCGCCAACACGATTGCGCGAACGCACGATGTCCTGCCGCTGATTCGGATCCCGATCGAAGGGACGGAATTCGTGCGCGTGCGCCCTGGGTTCGAGGCGACAGCCGCGATGGTGTCGTGGCTCGGCGCACCGTCGCCCGCGATGGCGATGGGGCCGGTGATCACGGTCACCCTGCTGCTGATCCCCCTGTCACTCAGCCTGCTTGCGCTCGAGGCGACGGGATCGGTGGCACTCGCAGCGGTGGTTCCGTTCTTCGCGCTCGGGCTTGCCTTTCCGTCGTTTCAGGCCATCGTCGGCCGCTTCCCCGAGATCGTCGACTCGACGCTCATCGTCCCCTTCATCGTTGCCGCGCTTCGTGTCTTTCGAGGTGTCTTCACGCGTGACACCGCACTGCTCCTGTTTGCGATCACGGCATCCATCTGGGTGATCCACGGCCTCGAGGTGTTCACCGGCGCGGTGGTCGCATGCGGCCTGCTCACGATCACGGTGGTGCAGGTAGTGCGGGCCAACCCGCGAGTCGCGCTCATTCGGATGGGCATCGCGGCAGGAGCGGTGCTGGCCGGAGCGGTCATCGTGACTCTGCTGACGCGAACACCCCACGTCCCCCCACCCACGGCCACCCAGCCGTCGTCGGCCATCATCTCAGGCACGAGCGAACCGATACACGTCCATGTGATCCTCGCCTCGATTGCGCAGACCGATCTGATCAGTCCGATCGTTTTCGCGCTCTACTTCATCGGCGTGATGGCGCTGATCGTCCAGCGCCGCATGCTCTGGGTGCTCGTCGCCCAGGTGCTGCTGGTCGCGTTCATGGTGGACGACTTCTACTGGCACAAGCTTGCGAAACTCTGGCGACTCATCTTTCCGTGGGCTGAGCAGGATCGCATCCTCGGCTATCAATACTGGTTGATTCCGCTGGTGCTCGGCGCCGGGTTCCTCGCGATCATCAGCGTGATGCGCTCGCTGTCGCAGACACGGCCGTTGCAGATCGGTGCGACCGTGGCCGGCGTTCTCGCCGCCAGCATTGCGTTGATTGCGCACCATTCGCTCGGCCGTTTATGGACCTATCTCATCGGCCAGTACGCGGTCTACACCTTCCCGCTCGGCCTCTACGATCCATTGACGGCATTGCGGCCGTGGATCCCGGCGATGGCGATCACCGCGGCGGCGGTGCTCGTCGCCTGGGTGCTGTTCGCGGTCCGCGCTGAGATTCCCGCGCGTCTCGCCGCTCGATTTCGCGTGGGCCCGCATCGGGTCGAGGCGGGTGTGCTTGCCCTGGGGGTTATCGCCGTCGTCTGTGTGGTGGTCGGCGCGTCATATGAGCTCGGCGTATACCGGCACGCGGTGGCCACACGCTCGCTGGTCACTCCGGCCGATCTCACGGTGTTGCGGACACTGACGGACATATACCCGAGCACGACGGTGGTCATGACCAACAGCGGCAACGATGCGGGGATGTGGATGGCGGGGCTCACGGATCTGACACCGATGGTGCCCAACGGCTTCGAGTCCGGAGCGCTGACATTGCCGCTGGACATCACGGTCAGCAAGGCGTGCACCGACCCGGCCGCGGCCGCGGCCGCGATTCAACGCGAGGCCGGGCTGACAGGGGCCAGCATCCTCTTCATGGGCGCGCAGACCATCCCGTCGCCGATGTACCCGTGGAGCGTCAGCTGCATCGCCAAGCTCCCGAATCTGCGGTTGATCACCTCAGCCCCATGGCAGGGGTCGATGGCGGCGGCGTTCGCGATCACGTAGCCGCTCCAGGTGCAAGCCGTTCTGCTCAGCGCCCTCTCAGCACATCCTCAGGTAGGTGCACCGCCGTCTGGCTATCGTCGGGCCCACGTCCCTTCAGGAGAGGGAATGAAAGCGCCATGTGCTGGGGCCGGTCGCAGCCGGGCTGTCCGGCCTCACACTCGCATTCACGCCGGAACCTGGTGGGGGCGCCTCAGTGGTGCGCTGGTGAGGACGACGGCCCAGGCGGCAGCAGCGGCGGCAGCGGCGGCAGCCCATCAAGCTGGAAGCCCCAGTCGAACAGCCGGCTCTCCAGACGCGCCGGGTAGTTCGCGCTCAGCAGCACCGCGAGCAGGCGATGCCCGCCGCGGACCGCCATCCCGATGAGGCAGGCGCCGGCGTTGCCGGTCCATCCCGGTTTGATGCCCACCGCGGACGGATATTCCTGCAGCAGGGCATCGAGGTTGTGAAGGTGAAACGCCGGGTGCTCAGCACTGGCCGGCAGGTTGACGGCCCGGCTCCCGACGATCTGGTCGAACAGCGGGAAATGTTCGTAGGTATATGCGGCGATGACCGCAAGGTCGTAGGCGGACGAGTACAGATGCGGGTCGTCGAGGCCAGCGGTCGCCGAGAAGTGCGAGGCATGAAGACCAAGAGCGGCGACCTGCGCGTTCATCGCCGCAACGAAAGAGGCCTCGCCAACCGTGTCCACCGAGATCGCGCTGGCGGCGTCGTCGCCGCTCTGCAGCAGCATGCCCTCGAGCAGCTCGGTGACGGTGAGCGTCTGGCCTGCCTTCAAATGCATGAGCGTGTCGGCGCTCGACTGGCCGAGGGCGTCTGGCGTGACCGTCACCGCCTGGTCAGGGCTGAAGTTCTCGAGCGCCACCAGGGCCGTGAGCACCTTGGTGAGGCTGGCGGGGGCGAGCTCGATGTCGGGTTCCTTCGCCCAGAGAATCGTGCCGGTGTCCAGATCGACGAGGATTCCGGCGCGGGCACGTATCGGCGGAGCCCCGGCCGGCATCGTCTCCGGCATCGTGAAGCTGGGATTGGCGCTTGCCAGCTGCATGCCGAGCGTCGGGCCGGCCGTCGGGGTCGTTCTCGCCTGAGCCGCTGCCGAGACGCCGGCGGGAGCCACCGGAAGGCGCTGCGTCGTTGCCAGCGTTCCAACCGCGACACCGGCGACCAGTGCGACCAGAACGAAGCGGGCGGAGCGGGGCAGTTTGAACATAAAGCGCTGCGCCGAATGGTATCCCGAGTTCGGGACAATCTTTCCGTCTGTTTTGTCACCAACGCCAGCGCCGCCGCAGCGTGCGCCGGAACGGGGCGGACTCAGGCGAGCGTGCGCTTCCTCAGGTGCCGCGGGAGAGCGTCTCCCGCCGCCGCCAGCTGAGGCTGCAGCACCTTCTCCTTGGTGAGCGCTCGGAACATCATCGCGATTGTCACCTCGTGGTCGGGGCGATGGATGACGCTGATCGGATCCCCGCCGGCGACACGACCGGGCACGATCACCCGCAGGTAGGCTCCGGGCGTACCGCGATCCGTGAAGCGCTTGACCCACAACTGCTCCTCGAGCCAGCCGGCAAAGGTCCGGCACGGGATGCGCGGGGAGGTCACCTCGAGGACGCAGTCGTCCCCGACCTGCCAGCGCTCGCCGACGAGCGCCCCGTTGATGTCGAGGCCGACGGTGGTCAGGTTCTCGCCGAAGACGCCGTTGCCGAGCCGACGGCCGAGCTCCGCCTGCCAGTGGTCCAGCTCCTCTCGCGCAAAGGCGTACACCGCCTGGTCGGTACCGCCGTGCGAGCTCGCGTCGCAGATGGCGTCACCTTTGACGCCACTGAAGCCGAGCTGAGGACCCGGATCCCGAAGTTCCACCGGGTCGCTCGAGGGGCATTTGTCGATCCCGGTGACGCCGGCGTCCGCGTGCCGAGTCGCCTTCGCGGTGCCGAGGTTCACGGACAGGAGGGTGGCCATCGGTGACCCAAAGAATACCCGCGACCCCGCCGACCGACGTGACCGTGCGCCTGCGCCCCCCGCCGGTGATATGCTCTGAGCGTTGTGCATTCTGCTCTGAGCGTAACCGCTGATGAGATCCGGTGCGAGCTGGGTGCCATCCTTCGCGGACACCGTGAGGGCCAGGGACGGCGGCTTGGCGAGATCGCCGGCGAGGCCGGATGCTCGCCGGCCTACCTGTCCGAGGTCGAGCGGGGACTCAAGGACGTCTCCGCGGACCTGCTGATCGCGATCACGTACGCGCTCGCGGTTCCCATCGGCGCTGTGTACGCCGACCTCGGCCGCCGGCTCAGTGCGTCGCCGCAGGAGGAGCCCATGTGGCCGTCCGACCCACGGCGCCAGCTCCGCGCGGTGACCTCGGGGCTCGACGACGCGTCGCTGCGGACCGTCGCCCAATTCGGCGCCTTCATTGCCATGAACCAGGCGGAGCCGACCCGCCGCCGCATCGGCTTCGCTCCACCAACAGCGGAGGGCTCGCGATGACCCTGGTCCCAACCGTCGTCGTAAGCACGTCACGCGGTGAGCGCTCGTACGACATCTACTCGCGCCTGCTGCGCGACCGGATCATCTTCGTCGGCGGTGTCATCGATGATGACCTCGCCAACCTGGTCACGGCGCAACTGCTTTTTCTCGAGGGCGAGGATCCCGAGCGTGACGTCCACCTCTACATCAACAGCCCGGGCGGTTCCATGACCGCGGCGCTGGCGATGTACGACGCGATGCAGTACGTGCGCCCGCTCGTGGAGACGACCTGCCTCGGGATGGCGGCGAGCGGCGCGTCGCTCCTCCTCTCCGCCGGAGCGCCCGGACACAGACTGGCGCTGCCCAACTCGCTGGTGGTCATCCACCAACCGTGGGCGCAGGGCATGCAGGGCCAGGCCACGGATCTCGACGTGCACGCGCGCGAAATTCTTCGCCAGCGCGCGCTGCTCATCGAGCTGTACCACCGTCACACGGGACGGGACTCAGAACAGATCGGGCGCGATATCGAGCGTGACTACCACATGACCGCTGAGCAGGCGCTGACATACGGGATGGTCGATCACATCATCGAGAAGCGACCTGCAAGTGCGTTGGCCGGAAAGGCAGATCCTGAGTCGACCTTGGTCCCTGCCGGTCACGAGCGCAGCCACAGCTGATAGCCGCCGTACACCGCCAGCTGACGGAAGTGGCTCGCCAGGAAGGCGGTGAAGCTGGAATCGGACGGGCCGAGGCCCAGCTCGGACCAGAAGATCTCATTGCCGGGATTGCGGATCAGGCAGGCATCGTGCAGCCGGGACAGCCCGCGCTCAGCGGGCTCGCGATACGGGTCGAGGGTCCACCAGGTGCCATCGACCAGCTCCACGCCGGGCGGCGGCGGCAGTGAGCTCCAGAGATAGAAGCTCAGCATTCCCGGGTAGGTCACCAGCGATCGGCAGCCGCTGCGCTCAGCCGCCGTCACCACCTCTTCGATCGGGCGGTTGTCGTCCGCCGGACGGTGGATCAGTGACGCCCCGCTGAGCATCAGCGACGGGGCCTCGCTCCACGCCTGCCACGAGGTGATACCGAGCGAAAGCGGACCGATCAGCAGCAGCGCCGCCGCCACGGTGATCACCTGGTCCAGCCGGGCCCTGAGGGCGGCGTTCAGGTCCGGTGCCAGGTCGCTCGCAATCACGACCCCCGCCAGCAGAGCGGGGAACAGTGAAAACGAGACCTGATCGCCGCTGATCGGGTAAACCTGAAGTGACTCCAGGACAGTCAGCGTGGCCAGAAGCTGGCGCCCGCGCATTGCACCTTCGGTTGGCTCGCCGTTCCGCGGCAGCAGCAGTATCGGCCCCAGCAGCAGCCCCAACAGCTCCAGGCCATTGGCGGGGAAGGGCTGGGGCTGGAGCAGCAGCAGCGCCACGACGCCGGCGATCACGACGCCCGCAAGGCGCAACGCGAGCCGTGCGCGCGGCCCGCGAGCCACCACCAGTACGGGCAGCGCCAGCGCCGCCGCTGCCAACACCAGTGGCAGCCAGGTGAACTGAAAGGCAACCGTGCTCGCCCGGGTCAGGCTGGCAAAGAACGTTCCCCGAATCATCGCGGGCACCGACTCCCCCCAGACCACTGCGATCGCTCCGATGAGCACGGCGCAGCCAGCGCCGGCCAGGACCATCGCGACCGGCTCGATGCGGTGCAGTGGCCAGCGGCGCGACGCCGGTGCGACCTGCAACGCCGCCACCAGCAGCATCACCAGCAGCGCGAACCCGACCACGGAGAGGTCATCGCGACCGGCCACCAACAGAATCACGGGCGGAGCCAGGCCCAGCGCCAGCCCGACAGCCCACAGCGGTGAGCGCAGTCTCGCGCTGACGCCCAACAGCGCCACCAGCGCCGCCACGCCGGCGCAGGCGCCAATGTTGATCTTGGTCAGCGCCAGCACCGCGACGCAGGCGCCGACCAGCAACCCGCGTCGCACTGGGCCCGCGCTCGGCCCGCTGGCCGCGAGGACCGTCAGTGAAAGGAACAGCAGCACCACGATCGACGGCTCCATCGGCTCGCCGGTCACCGGCAGGGCGGCGATCAGCGCCACCACTCCGCCGAGCACCGCGGCGCTCAGGCGACCGGTGAGGCGCAGGCACATGAGCGCTGCGGCCGCGGCGATGAGCGCGGTCATGATGCCGGTCATCACCCTGCCGCTGTTGTGGTCGATGCTGACACGCAGCAGCGCCAACGGCGCAGCCATGAGCTCGTGAGACGCCGGCCCGTAGGCCGTCAGGACATGGCTGTAGATGCCGCCGTGCTGGGCGAACAGACGCAGGTTGTACAGGTAGAAGCCCTCGTCGTCGTGCGGCGCCCAGCGGGTGAGGGCAATGGGCAGTGCGATCGCCGCCATGAGCAGCGTCAGCGGCGCCAGTGTCAGCGCAACGAGGCGGCGGCTCGGCACCATGACCCTCCAAGCAATCCGACACCTACCGGTAACCGAACAAGGTACTCGCGGATCTGGCATCCGAGTCCAAATCCCCAGCAGGACCCGGCACAAACAATCTTCCAGGACCCACTTGTAAACCGATCGCCCTCTGCCGGTGTTTAACGGAGTGGTGGATGTGACTGGCACGTCGAGGGCACCCATCGATACGGAGATGGAGGATCTCGTCCGCGGTGAGTCGCGGCGACTGTACTCGATCGCCTTCTCCATCCTGCAAGACGCGAGTGAAGCGGAGGACGCAGTGCAAGAAACCCTGATCAGCGCGTGGCGCAAGTGGCCCTGGGCCGCCGGCGCCAGCCCCACGGCGGGTTGGCTCACGCGCGTCTGCGTCAACCAATGCCTCAATCGCCGCCGAACCAGGCTGCGCCAGATGCGCTTGGCCGAGAACGCAGCGAGCCATGAGCCGTGGCAGGACGTCAATCCGCCAACCGACCTCGACCTCGGTCGCGCTTACGCTCAGCTGAGCAAGCAGCAGCGGGCCGCGGTTGCACTCCACTACTTCTACGGATACACACTGGACGAATGCGCCGAGCTGCTCGGCAATCGTCCGGGGACGGTGCGCAGTCACATTGCTCGAGCTCTGGTGACGCTGCGCCGGGCGGTGTCGGCATGATCAACTCGGACGACGAGCTCATCGAGTCGCTTCGCGAGGTGGCGACTCAACAACCCGTTCCACCCGCCGGGTGGGAGGACGACCTCCTCCGGAGGATCAGCGCGACTCCGGTGAGGTCGTCGATTCCGCCGGCGAAGTTGTGGCGCGGCCGGCCGGCTCATCAGCGGTGGCGGCCGCTCTTCGCGGAAGCCGGAGCAGCGCTCGCCATCGCTGCAGTGGTCGTGCTGAGCATTCAAGCGGTGTTCCACCCAGGAACCCCATCCATCGTCAACGGGCCATCCGCCGCGACGTCGCCGGTCACGTCGCCGACCACGGGGGTGCCGAGCCCCTCGCCGACAGCCGGTGTGAGCGGTTTCCAACCGCAAGCC
>JANWHI010000079.1 GCA_025450495.1 Candidatus Dormiibacter sp.
ACCACCTCTCATTCCGGCTTGCTGACATCGAGGAGCTCGACGACTGGGCCCAGCGGCTGCAGCACTGGAAGGTTGTGTACAGCCAACCCACCGACTCGACACTGCGGCCCGGCGAGAAGGTGCTGGTGTTCCGCGATCCCGACATCATCCAGCTCGAGCTCTATGCACTTCCCACCTGACCCGATCGCCGTTGTCGCGCCCCCTGTCGCTCCGGTCTGTCGCTCGGACCGTCCAGGTCTTCGCGACATCGGCGCGGCTTCGCCCGTTTGAGGGTGGCGAGCGGCTGACCGTCGTTGGGTCGGTCGGGTTATTGAGCCTGCTGCGACCACGCTCAGGGACCGCTCGGAGTCCGCTGGCCCATCGCCTTGGGGGCCAGGTTGAACCGCGTCGATGGGCCGGGTGGAGGCACGACCAGTAGCTGCTCGTACCACGGTCGTCGGACTCGTCGTTCGCACGGAGGAGATGCGCCGGCGCAGTGCTCACCAGAGATGCGGCGCTGCTCATAAGGGGTGAGTGCCGGACCGATGCGTCAGAGCGCGGTCGGTGACGATCAGGTTCAGTGGTCCTCGCCGTCGAATAGCGCGATGGAGGCGGTGAAGCCGTGCAGGAAGTTCTTGCCGCCGACGGGGCCTAGTTCGCCGGCGGCGAAGAAACCGGCCGCTGGCACGCCGCCGAGTAGGTCGCTGATCAGCGCGGCATCGTGGTCGGGCCGATCGAACATGCGGGTGCCGCGTCCGTTGCAGGTGAACAGCAGCGCCCCGACCGGGTGGCCCGCCACGCCGGCACGCAACAGCGACTCGCGCAGATCTTCGTCAGCCGTTGCCGCGTCCCGGACCTGGAACTGCACGGTCGTGCCGATCTCGACGAGGTCGCCGACTCTCATCGCGCCGGTCGCCTCGTCCGCGCCGGTGACCGCCCGGATCAGGAAGTCGCCGCGTCCGAGTTCAGTTTTGTATTCGTCGATGGCAAGCCCGATATGCAGGCCACGGGACATCAGGACCTGGTCCTGCGCGGGCATGTCCGACGCGATGTCCTCGAGAACCTGCAGCGGTGGCCGCCCGGCCAACTCGGTGATGATGGTGCCCTCGGCACGGGTCACGGTGTACGGGTTGCCAATCGGGCGGCAGCCCTGGGACACGATCGGACGGACGCGCAGGCCAGGCGCACGCACCCCCACCGCACCCGAGGCGAACACCTGATCGTCGCAGAACAACCTGCTCAGCCCCGGCTCATCGGCGCCGCTTGCCAGCCCACCCAGCACCGTCGTAGCCGGCGCGCGGGTGTTGAGGTGTGCGAGCAGGTAATGGGTCGGGAAGGTGTGCGGGTCGGGTAGCAGCAGATGCAGATCGGCGGCCGCGGGGTCGAAATGGTAGCCCCCGAACAGGCCACCAGACGGCGTGCGGAGGAACTCCATGTGGAACGCTTCAGCCGGCCGCGGCAACTCGGCCAGCCACACGACGACCGCGGGCTCACGCTCGACCTCCCGCCTGCCCGCGACCACCGCCTCGGCCACGCAACCCACAAGCGTGTCGGGGTACGCGCACTGCTGGACGACATCGAGCAGTCGTCGGGCGTGGGCGGCGTGGTGCGGTGACGCGAGGAGCACCGCCAGAGTCGGCATCGCCCCCATCAGTGGATCGCGGGCGAGCAACGCAGCCTCGCTCGCCGCAGCTTGCACGTCCAGCGCGGTGGAAAGGCCCACTGCGATTCGCACGACACCATCGTGCCCCTGAATCGGCGCCAAGGCGGCCGCCGGCGACTCATTCGCGACGCCCCGACGACGGATACACCCCTCACCGACACCTGCTCGGCGGTCCTAGGCCAGGCGTGGCCGGCGTCGGCGATAACCGCTTCGAGGTTGTGGCCGCGCAGCGGCGGTCTGGTCCAATTGGAGCCTCGAATGGAACTCGCTGCGATCCGCATCGAAAGCCCGATGATTTCAACGTCATCATCGGGCAGGCGCATTTCATCAAGACACTCGAGGATCTGCACGAGGCGCTCGCGGGATCAAGTCCGCACCTACGTTTCGGGATCGCGTTCTGCGAGGCGTCCGCGCAGCGCTTGGCGAGGCAGAGCTTGAGGTGAACATGGCTGGCGACCCGCAGCACAGTCGTCTGGTCGCCATCACGCTCGCTGAAGTACGTCGCGGATGAGCGAGCCGCTGGTCTGCGCGGCCAGGGGGTGTCAGGCGACGGCGTTGTACGCGGTGGTGTGGAACAACCCGAAGATCCACCCTCCCGAGCGGGAGAAGGTCTGGCTGGCCTGCGAGGCGCACCGCCGGTGGCTCGCCGACTATCTGGACGTGCGCGGGTTCCTGCGCCGGGTGGAGCGGTTGTAGGTGCTGGCTCTCGCCGGGTCTCAGGTCGTCGCGCGACGCCCTACCGCGAACGTTTTGAACGCCAGCCGTGGGCTGGCCCCGAGTGCGTCCGAGTCAACTTATGCCGCGCGTCTATCCGACTGCTCCACCCGCCCCAACCAGACAGAACGACTTCGTCGGGGGATAAACGGTGAGGCAGATCTAGTGAGCCTATTGATGCCATCCGGTGGCGAGCCTGGCCCCGACCGACGATGAGGTGGCGCGCCCCTGAAGACTCCGAACCTGCCGGTGGGTGTGCTCGGCACGCACCACCCCGGCCTGTTCTCGGCGCGGATAGATGATGTGGCCGCGTCGAGGCTTGCGGTGAATCATCTGCTCGATCTCGGCCACCGCCGGATCACCGCCGCAGGCGCCAAACAGTCCGCGATCCTGAACGCGGAGGGCCAACGACAGGCACAGGTCCTCCTGGCCGAGGGGCAGGCGAAGGCGATCGGCATCGTGTTCTCCGCGATCCACGACGCGCGTCCCGCCCCGATCTGTTGGCGTACCAGTACCGACAGGTCCTGCCCAAGATCGCTGAAGGCCACGGTGGCCTGCAACATCAGGCGGGCGGGCCTCAGCCGCCGAGGTAGGACATCTCCGGCTTCGGGAGATCCGCAGTGCCCAGCCCCCGCAGCTCGGAGTAGCGGTCGTCCCGAGCGCGCCAGATAGCGGCGATCGCGTCATGCAGCGCCTCGTCGTCGACCCCGCCACGGAGCAGGCCACGCAGATCGCGCCCCTGCGTGGCGAACAGGCAGGTGTAGAGCTCGCCGATCGCGGTGAGTCTGGCCCGCGTGCAGGTGCCGCAGAAGGGCATGCTGACCGAGGAAACGAGTCCCAACTCTCCGCGTCCGTCGAGATAGCGCCAGCGTTGGGCGACCGCACCCGGCCGCCCCGCCGCCAGGGGTTCGACCGGGTGCACCGCGGCGACCCTGTCGAGCACCTCGGCCGAGGCGACGACCTCCGATCGGTCCCAGCCGTTGGTGTTGCCCACGTCCATGTACTCGATGAACCGCAACACATAGCCGCCGTCGCGGGCGAACTCGACCAGGTCGAGCAGGCCGGCCTCGTTCATGCCACGGCGCAGAACAGCGTTGAGGTTGACCGGCGCCAACCCTGCCTCGGCCGCCGCGGCGATGCCATCGAGCACCTGCGACAGAGGCACCCTCGTGTCGCCCATCGCCGCGAACACTGTCGGGTCAAGGCTATCGAGACTGACCGCCACCCGGCGCAGCCCCGCACCGCGCAAGCGCTGCGCCCGGCCGGCGAGCAGCGAGCCGTTGGTGGTCAGCGCGACGTCGCTGATGCCCGGTGTCGACGCGACCAGGGACACCAGGACTTCGAGGTCGCGGCGCAGCAGCGGCTCACCGCCGGTCAGCCGGATCTTGCTGACGCCCAGGTCGCGAAGACCCGTACCAGCCGCCCGAGCTCTTCGTAGGACAGCAGTTCGCTGCGCGGTAGGAACGCGTGGTCGGCGCCAAAGACCTCGCGCGGCATGCAGTAACCACAGCGGAAGTTGCAGCGATCGGTAACCGATATCCGCAGGTCGCGCAACGGACGGGCCCGGCGGTCACGAACCGCCAGCCTCACCGGGTCCCCTCCCGCATTCCCCGCTGCGCTGGCCATACCACCAGCCTAAGGCGTTCCAGAGGATGGGCCTGTCCGTGAGTTTGTGTGAGGGTCACGGCTAGTTGATGTCGAGTCGGTCGCCGTACGTGATGGCCAGGGTGTTCAGGATGCTCTTCCAGGCGGGGATCGTTCCGGTGGGGTTGCTGCGGCTGGGCCGGCGCTCGCGCACGGTGAGGTAAGGGATTTTCATCGCGGCCTGCTCGGTGCAGAATGCGGGTTACCCCGCCGGCAAGGAACCAAGAACGGCTCGCAGACGCCGTACGCTGCGCGGATGAGCGACGACGGCGACCACGAGAACGAGAAGACGTCGAGCCTGCTGTGGCCCGCGTATGTGCTCGACCACGAGGACGGCACACGGATGGTGGTGCTGAACGTCGCCGACCTGGGCGAGTGGCGCATCCGGGACGTGCGGGACGACGAGGCGGAGGATGAGACGCGGCTGTTGATCACCCTGCGACCCGGACGCGAGCCCATCGACCCCGGAGGCGCGGGCGGGGCTACGGTGCCACGGTGAGTGCCGCGGACGACGACGAGCGGCGGCTCGTCCCGTTCCTCGAGGCGCTCGGTGCCGTCACCGCGACCTCAGGCACGCTGCGCTACCTGCTGGGCGAGGTGTACGCCACGCTGATCGGATCGCGGATGGGCGCGGTCGTCGCGTCCGGCCAGAACTTCGACACGGTGCTGCAGGCGTGCCGCGCGATCCTCGATCACACCGAGCACGAGCTCAACGCCGACCTCCGCGCGGCGCTCGACCGGGCGAAGTCGCTGTACGAGGTGAGGAACGAGGCGGTTCACGGCGTGTGGCTGGACTACGAACTCGACGACGACAGCCACGAGCGGACGTCGTTTCGCACGCGCCGGTGGCGGCCCCGCGTGGAGCCGCGGCGGTGGACGGTCGAGGAACTTCGCCGGCTGGCACGCGACATGGAGGAGTCCTCAGAGCGGATCTTCGAGCTTATGAAGCGGTACGTCGGTGAAGCGGATGACTGGTTGCCGAATTAATTTGATCTTGAAGATGCCGGCTCTCAAATCGCAGAGATTCGTATATAGCGTTTTCCGCCCTCCTTTACGGGGAGTCACTCCGACACCTGTCCGGGTCCAGAGGTCGAGCTGCAGGAAGTAGGCGATCAGTCCCAGGATCGATAGCCGACATCTCGACGGATCGAGGCATTCCGCTTGGCGTACCTCACCGACAATAAGGCGGCTCGGACGCATTCGGAGAGCTTCCTTCACGAGGCGTCTGAGGGGAATCTCGCCGTACTACCAGCAGGATTCGCCTGCCCGCTTGGCATGGCGACGACGTCGGGCAGCCGCAGCTGAAGCACAAAAAGTGCGTTAGTACGGATGTTAGGAGGACACCGATGACCAGCACGAATGGGAAGCTGCGCCCCACGGACGGCAGTTGGCTTGCAGGTTTCGACGCCGCCTTGGACGTCGTAGACCAGCGCATCGACAGGGAGGAGATTGTCCGAGGTCGGACAATCTCCCATCGCACCGTCGACCCAGAGCCAGGTGACTCGATTGCCGGTACGTCAGCGTTCTATCCAGGACACCAAGCCGGTGGGACACCCGTGCCTGGCGGCGGGCGCTGCCGCCGCAGGTGCAGGCCGCCACCTACGACGCGAGGCTCGTGGCGGCGAGGCTGCTCCGCCGCGCAGCGGATCGCCTCGACCGACTCGACCTCCTCCGCTGGGCCATGGGCGCGGGTGATGACCGCGCCGGATCAGCCGCGCGCGGCGCTGGGTGTTCCCCGGCCGCTGGCCCGACGAGCCTCTCTCCCTGGAGCGAAGGTCCGGCGCGCTGCTCGCTGTCTTCGAGGGATAGCCTGGGCGACGCCCTATCCCGGGGGAAGGGACGTTGCGTGGCCGAAGCAACCCGCAGGGATATCGACATTGACGTGCCCGTACCTCGACCCAGACGGCGTCCAGACCGCCGAGGACGGCATGTCCCTCATGGAGGCCGTGGCCTGCGTCGCCAGCGAGCCGCACATCTACCGCCCGAAATGCGCCTCGCCGGTCATCGGCGACTTCCTGGATACGTTGGAATTCTGCTCGAATGCCGAGGAGCGGCAGAAGCTCAAAAGGTTCATCCCGAAGCTCATTGGCACCGCGGCGAGCGACGCGGTGGAGCTACGCCGGTCATGGATGGCGCTCGATTGGACCGTGCGGGTGCTCGCTCCGGCGTGGCTGCGGCTCGCAGACTTCGACGCGCAGGCGGACGCGCTGGAAGCGTTGGCCGAGATCGACGGCATCCTGACGTTCAAGGCTGCGAGGGACACGATCCGCGAAGCCTGCTTCCACACCGAGGACGCCTGGCGCGCCACCTGGGACCCAGCGACCGATTGGGACGAATGGAACCAGGCCTTTGGGTGAGCTTCCACGGCGCCTGGGAAGCGGCAAGGACCGCAGCCGATGATGTCTGGCTCAAGGACGCCGACTACGCCCCTCGATGCCACGCTCGGCGCCGCGGCCACGGTCTGGTCAACGGCCGGTGAAGGAAGCCTTGCGCCCCACCCCTCATCACCTGCAACGGGAGGCGATGCGCCCCGCCGAGCGCATGATCGCCGTGACCTCGGACGCGGCGTGAACGGACCAGATGACGGCCAGCGCGTGCTCCATGCTGCGGCGACGTAGTCCCTACAGCATCGTGACCAGGCGCAGCTCGCGGAGGCCGACGCCATGCAGCTCGGACTCGCGCACCGTGCCGTCCGGACGGTAGCCCGCCGCGGCGTACACCGCTCTGCCACGGGTGTTGCGCTCCTGGGTGAACAGACACGCCTCGGTGTGCCCAGCAGCCCGCAGGACGTCGTGGGCGGCGTCCAGCAATGCGCGGCGGACGCCCCGCCCGGCGTGCGCCGGGTGGACGAACACCAGAAATATCTCCCCCGCTTCGGTATGCACGGCGACGTAGCCGATCACGCCATGCCCAGCGTCGGTCGCGACGAGCAGCGCGTCCGGAGGCGCGTGGTCGGCGACCAGTTGATCCCAGTCCCGTGCCGAGTACATCGGTGGCTGCGCGGCGTCGCCAAGGAACGTCCAGCTCGCCCGCACCGCGGCGTCGAAGACCGCTCCAATCCCTTGGGCATCCTCAGCGAACGCGCGGCGCACCGCGAACTCGCTCGCGGCGGACTCGGCAGCCTCCACACCATCGAGCATGCCAGAGAGCCGACGCGTGCTGACCTCAGGCACCGACCACCGCGGCTGATGCGCACGATCCAGCGACGTGCCCTCGGCATCCTCACGGCGTCGACCGCGGGCATAGCCTGGGGGTCGTGGCCGAGCCCGAGTACCCACGCATCACCGACGTCCACGAACAGCCGACCACCATTGACGTCATCCTCGCCAGCGACCCGGAACTCAGGTTCGACGGGCAGCCGCAGCGGCGCGCAATCTGCACCCTGTACGGCGCCGACGGCTCGATCGCCGTGGCCGCAGGTGTTCGCCTCGGGTGCGGTGGGGGTGCGTGCGCCTGGCCTGCGCGTCCGTCCGATCGTGTTCCAGGGCTGCCGCCCGATTGGCAACCCGTACACAGTGACCCGTGCCGAGGGCACCATCATCACCGAGTTGGCCGGGCGGCCACCGCTGCAGGTTCTCGAGGACATCGCGTC
>JANWHI010000080.1 GCA_025450495.1 Candidatus Dormiibacter sp.
AGGCCGGCCAGATGCTCAGCTCCTTCACCGAGATGAAGGCGGACGGGTCGACCGACGGCGGCTGCTGGATCTACACCGGCGTCTTCACCGGCGGGGTCAACCAGTCGGCGCGACGCAAGCCCGGCTCGGAGCAGTCGTGGGTGGCGCCGGAATGGGGCTGGTCGTGGCCCATGAACCGGCGGATCCTCTCCAACCGCGCCTCCGCGGACCCCGCCGGCAAACCCTGGAGCGAGCGCAAGGCGTACGTGTGGTGGGATGAGCAAAAGGGCAGGTGGACTGGCCATGACGTGCCCGATTTCGCAGCCACCAAGCCGCCCTCGTACCGTCCGGAACCAGGAGTGGGTGGTCCCGAGGGCCTCGCCGGCGACGACCCATTCATCATGCAGTCGGACGGCAAGGGATGGCTGTACGCGCCCAGCGGTCTGCTCGACGGACCGATGCCCGCGCACTACGAGCCGGTGGAATCGCCGCTGCGCAATCCCCTGTACAGCCAGCAGTCCAATCCCACCCGCCAGATCTACCCGCGACAGGGGAACCTCAGCAACCCGTCACCACCCGATGCCCGCAGCGATGTGTTCCCCTTTGTGGTCACCACCTACCGCCTGACCGAGCACCACACCGCCGGCGGCATGAGCCGCTGGCTGCCGTACCTGTCCGAGCTGCAGCCTGAGTTCTTCTGCGAGGTCTCGCCGGAGCTGGCCCGGGAGCGCGGTCTCACCAATGGGGGCTGGGCGACCATCGTCAGCGCCCGCACCGCCATCGAGGCGCGAGTGCTGGTCACCGAGCGCATCGTGCCACTGCGGGCCGGCGGCCGGGTCATCCACCAAATCGGCCTGCCCTACCACTGGGGAGTCGGTGGCGCCGCCGTGGTCAGCGGCGACTCCGCCAACGACCTGCTCGGCGTGTCGCTGGACCCCAACGTGCACATCCAGGAGTCCAAAGCAGCGACCTGCGACATCCAGCCGGGTCGCCGTCCCCACGGGCCCGCGCTGTTGGCCTTCGTCGAAGAGTACCGGCGCCGCGCCAATGTCACAGTGGACACCGGCAACCTCCGCGTGACCCCCCGGGAGCCATCGTCATGAGCACCGCCTTCGTCGGACCTCTCGATGCGGCTCGAGGCGCCGGCTGGCAGGATCCTCCGCCACGCAAGGGCTTCTTCACCGACACGTCGCTGTGCATCGGCTGCAAGGCCTGCGAGGTGGCCTGCAAGGAATGGAACCACGTGCCCGAGGACGGGCTCAGCATGCTCGGCAGCTCGTACGACAACACCGGTGGGCTCGGGGCCAGCACGTGGCGGCACGTCGCATTCATCGAGCAGCGCAAGCCGATGCGCACCGTGCCCATGCTGAACGGCGGCAGCGGCGTCGGGCTGACGGCGGCAGCGGCGGCGAGTGGCGCTTCCGATTTCCGCTGGCTGATGTCGTCGGACGTGTGCAAGCACTGCACGCAGGCCGCCTGCCTCGACGTCTGTCCCACCGGCGCGCTGATGCGCACCGAGCTCGGCACCGTCGTCGTGCAGGACGACATCTGCAACGGCTGCGGCTATTGCGTTCCCGCCTGTCCGTTTGGTGTCATCGAGCGGCGCGACGGTGACGCCGCCACCGTCCCCAACGGCGGGATCGCGCAGAAGTGCACCCTCTGTTACGACCGAAGCGGCGACGGGATGCTGCCCGCGTGCGCCCAGGCGTGCCCCACTGAGTCCATCCAGTTCGGCGACCTCGACGAGCTGCGCGAGCGCGCCCAACGACGGGTGGGCTCGCTGCACGCTGACGGCGTCAGCGATGCGCGCCTGTACGGGGAGAATCCGAACGACGGCATCGGCGGCGCCGGCGCATTCTTCCTTCTCCTCGACGAGCCGGAGGTGTACGGGCTGCCCCCGGACCCTGTCGTCACCACGCGCGATCTGCCGGCGATGTGGCGCGGCGCCGCGCTGGCCGGTGCGTCGCTGCTCGCCGGCGCGGTCGCCAGCTTCATCGGACAGCGGCAGTGAGCCCGCGGAGAGGCCGTCGCGATGGAGGCGAGCGGCCGATGGTGCCGCCCGCGACATTCACCTCGTATTACGGCCGGCCGGTGGTGAAACCGTCGCCGTGGCAGGCCGACATCCCCGCCTATCTCTTCCTCGGCGGGCTGGCGGGCGCGTCGTCGATGCTGGCGGCCGGGGCCGCGGCGACCGGCCGTCCCGCTCTGCGGCGCACCGGCCGGCTGGGCGCGCTCGGCGCCATCAGCCTCGGCTTCGCCGCGCTCATCCACGACCTCGGTCGCCCCGAGCGATTCCTCAAGATGCTGCGCGTCGCCAAGCCCACGTCGCCGATGTCGGTGGGGACCTGGATCCTCACCGCCTACGGACCGCTGGCCGGCGTGGCCGCTGCCGGCGACCTCGCGGATCTCCTCCCCGGGCGGCTCACGAGGCTTGGCGCTCCATTGCGAGCGCTGGCCGCGCCGGCCGGGATCGGAGCGGCAGCGCTCGGTGGGGGCGTCGCCTCGTACACGGCGGTGCTGCTCGCCAACACGGCGACCCCCGCGTGGCACGAGGCGCGCCGCGAGCTGCCCTTCGTCTTCATCGGCTCTGCGGCGGCGTCAGCCGGAGGGCTTGGCATGCTCGGGGCGCCGGTCGCGCAGGCGGGCCCGGCGCGCCGGCTGGCCGCCGGAGGGGTGGCGGTCGAGTATGTCGCGGCGCGCCGGATGCGCGACTCGATGGGCATCACCGCAGAGGCGCTGCACAGCGGCCGCGTGGGGAGGCTGATGAGCGCCAGCCGAGCGTTGGACATCGCCGGGGCAGCCGCGGGTCTTGTCCTGGGCCGGCGGAGTCGCGTGATCGCCACGCTGTCCGGCGCCGCGCTGCTCGCCGGCGCGGGCTGCCTGCGGGTTGCGGTCTTCGAGGCCGGCCAGCAGTCGGCGCGCGACCCGCGCTACACGGTGGTGCCGCAGCGTCAGCGCGTCGAGCTGCGCGCGGCCGGACAGCCTGTCGACAATCAGACATCCACTAGATTGTATAGTTAGCCTGTACCGTTATCCGGGAGAATGAGCCGTGGTACTCAGCAGTGTCGTCAGTCTTCCCACCTCGATGTTTCCGCCTCTTGCGCTCGGATTCTTCGGCCTTGCCACCGGCTATCTCATCTACGGGCCACAGGAGCTCTTCAAGTTCCCGGCTCGGGATGAGCGGGTCGACCTGGCGAGCGGCATCTGGGGCATCTGGATGCCCGGCTTCCTGCAGTTGCTGGCCGGCACGTACCTGTTCGTCGGCATGGCCTGGTTCCACTCGTTCAGCGACCCGCCTCTGTACATGGCGGCCCTCGCCTTCACCGCCTACGGTGTGCACTGGTTTGCCATCGGCTACAACCGCGCCCGCGGTGCGTCGCCGACCCCCAACGGATTCATGGCGATCTCGTTCACGCTCATCTCCATCCTGGGGATGATCGTGTTCTTCGATGTCGGCGACGCCGGTGTCGGCGGCCTGTTCCTCGGCCTGACCCTCGTCTACCTGAGCGACATCGCCGGCACCTTCAAGCTCGGCGGCCCCGCCATCGGCGAGCGCCTGCTTGGCTTCTTCCACATCGGCACCGGGCTCTGGCTCATCTATCTGATGTACGGCGTCACGCTGAACTTCGCGGCCGGTTTCAAGCTCCCCGTCTGACCTACTCCCGGCTCAGTTGCGGAGCCGGCGCAGGTCGCCGTCGATGCGCTCGGTCAATCGCAGCGCGTCGAGGTGCTCGAGCAGGGGCACCGCCACCCGGCGCGTGGTCTCGAGAGCCTGCCGGGCAGCGGACAGGGTGAACGGCTGAGGCAGCCCGCGGAGGCGCTCGGCCGCCAGCTGCGGCGCATCGGGAAGCAGGACGACATCCCCGGGCAGCCGCAGGATGGCGCGCGCCGCCGCCGCGGCGCCAAGCTCGCGCCGGGTGAGCCCGAGCTCGGCGAGCCGCCGCTGGTCGGGTGCCTGGAAAGGGCTGCTGCGCAGCGAGCTGGCCAGCCGTTCCACCGCCGTGCCGACATCGGGGCGCAGCGAAGCCCCGGTTCCGCGCGGACGCACCCTGCCACCCACGTCCTCGAGGTCGGCGTTGCCGGCGACGAGTGGGGCCACCAGCTCGGCCGACGGGAGGGCGAGGGCGGTGGTGATCTCCACGCGGGTCATGCCGGCGTGCAGCAGCCTGCTCGTGCCTCGGCCGGCCAGCTCGCGCAGCTGTGCGGACCACCGCTCCCAGGTGTTGCTTGCCACCAGCCAGTTGCCTGACCGAATGATCGATCGGGGCACGTCCGCCGGTATCTCGACGCCGATCGCGCGCAACAGCCCAACACCGACGACTCCTCGGCGCGCCACCTCGCGCGCCACGTCGGGAATGCCCTGCTCACCGCGCAGCTGTGCCTCGCGGTCTCGAGCTGACCCGCGCCGGCGCAGCGGAGGAGGGGCCGGGTCGAGCACCACCGCGCCACCGATGATGGAGCGCTGGCCGGGGTCGCGCAGCAGCAGACGGTCTCCGACCTGCAAGGGGATTGCCGACGCGAGGTGCAGGCGCACGCACGACGACCCCGACTTCGAACCGGGCGCCGACCCCGCGCCGAGCCTGCGACAGCGAGCCGGCACCGCGGCGGAGCCGACGTGGACGACGAGGTGCGCCGGCACCTCGGCGGTGTCGACGCGAACGTCGACCTCGGCGGACGAGTGCCAAGCACCAGGGGTCAGCACGGCGTCGCCACGAGCCACCTGGTCCCGCGCCACACCGCGCAGATTGAGCGCGACCCTGGCCACCCCACGGGCCTCGTCGACCGTCGCGCCGAGGCACTGCACCGCGCGGACGGTGACCTGGCGTCCGTCGACCTCGAGCACGTCGTCGCGTCGTACGGTGCCCGCGGGCAGGGTGCCGGTGACCACCGTGCCGCTGCCCCGGATGGTGAAGCAACGGTCCACCCACAGGCGCACTCGCGCGTACGCCGGCGGCGCGGGCATGCCGGCGACCATGCGGTCGAGCGCGGCGCGGAGCACAGCGAGCCCGTTGCCGGTTGTGCCCGACACCGCCACGGCGGCACTCCCGGCGAGGCTGGTGGGCTCGAGGCGCTCGAGGGCGTCGGCGATC
>JANWHI010000081.1 GCA_025450495.1 Candidatus Dormiibacter sp.
ACCGCTGCAGGCCCTCGAGCCCGCGCCGGATGACCGGGTGGGTCAGCGGCATCCCCTCGAGGTGCAGCGCGATGAGCGAGTACACCCATGGCGGCTGGATGCCTCCCCAGCTGCCGTCGGCCTCCTGCCGGTCGCTGATCCATCGCACCAGGCGGCGTCGCGCTGCGCTTCGCCCCGGTTGGAGACGCGAGCGGTCATAGAGCTTGAGGAGGTGGTCGGCCCACGCGAAGGGACCACTGCCCTCGACACGGTGCAGTCGCCATTCGGTGCCAGGAAGCACAAGCTCGCCGAGGCTGAACGGCAGTGGACGCCGCGGCCGGTGCGAGAGCACGATCAGCAGAGGCGCCACCGTCCCCCGCGCCCAGCACGCGAAGTCGTAGAGGTTGAGCGGGACCTGGGGCGGCAGCCACGCCAGCTCGGGCGGCATGCTGGGCACGCCCTCCCACGGGTACGCGCCAAACAGCGCCAGCCAGATCTTGGTGAAGACACGCGCGTTGGCGACGCCGCCCTGCTCGAGGATGACGCGCAGCGCATCGTGCAGCTCGCGGCGCGAGGCGTCCACCCCGAGGACACGCAGCGCGACGTACGCCTCGATGGTCGTGCTCAAGTCCGCGGCGGCGTCGTGGTAGAGGCCCCACGAGCCGTCCTCGCGTTGCGCTCCCAGCAGGTGGCGGATGGCGCCCTCGCGGATGTCGTCGAGGTCAACGTCGAGGAAGGTCAGCAACAGCACGTGTTCGGCGGTCATGGTGACGTTGGTCTCGAGCTCGCCCGACCACCATCCGTCGGCGTCCTGGGTGTCGAGGAGGTGTCCAACGGCGCTTGCCACGACGTCGCCAAGCGACGCACCGACGCCATCGTCGCGGGCGAGCACGGCGTCAGCCACGGACGGCCTCGAGCGCGCGCTGTACGTGGGCCAGCCCAGGGGCCAGGCCGTCGGCGGCGGCGCGGCCGCTCCTCACCGCCGACTCCATGGTGGCCGGCCAGCCGGTGGCCGTCCAGGCGCCGGCGATGCACAGATTGCTCCGCGTGGTCCGAGGTCCCGGGCGGTGCAACCGCGGAGTTGGCACGAACGTCGCGTCGGGATCGCGCGTCACCGCGCCTCGCACCAGCCGCACCCCCGCCAACCTCGGCCAGACCGCGACCAGCTCGGCGCAGCCCAGCTCGACGAGCTCGGACTCGGGTCGGGCCACCAGGTCATCGGCGGCGCTGAGGCTGCAGCACAGGTAGCCGGGCCGCTTCTCGAACACCCACTGGATCGGTGACCCGAGGATGGCCGCGAACGGGAGCCCGGCGTTGGGGGTGTCGAACCAGAGGTGAACATCGACGATGGCGCGCGAACGAAAGTCGCCAAGACCATCCACGCCATACGCCGCGGGATCACCGAGCAGAGCGGCGAGGCGAGCCGGGGGCACCGCGAGGATCACGGCATCCGCGGCGATCTCCTCGCCGTCCGCGCAGCGCACCCCGGACACGGTGTCGCCGCCATCGAGCAGGGCGGCCACGCTGGTGCGAGTGCGGACGGCGCCGGCACGCGCGGCTGCGGCTTCCGCGATCCGCGCCAGCGGCACGCGCGACCAGCCGATACGCGCCGCGGCAGGGTCGCCGGCGAACGCCGTGCGCACCACGAACAGCGCATCCTCCGCGCTGACCTCGTCGATGCGGGCGTTGAGGGCGGGGACGACGAAGACGTCCCAAAAGCTCTCGATCGCGGCCGTCCCCTGGCCGTGCCGCAACAGCCATTCGGCGAATGTCTCGCCCCAGTGCGGCGCATCTCCGCTGCGTCGCAGCGCCCGCGCCACCTGCACCTTGGCGGAGAGCGTCAGGTGCGAATATCTCGCGAACGACGGCAGTAGGCTCAGCGCTGCAGGGAGCCCGCGCGCGGCACGAAGGTGCGCCGGGCGTGTCCCCCTGCGCAGCACGGTGACCTCGAACCGCGGCTGCGTCCAGAGCGAATCGGACAGGCCCAGGCTGGCCACGAAGTCGAGGTACTCCGCGCAGCAGCCGAGGTGCACATGCTGGCCGTTGTCGACCTCGACGCCGTCGACGGAGAACGACGTTGCCTTGCCACCGAGAAGGCGGCTGCGCTCGACAAGGACGACCTCGCAGCCCTGCTCCGCCAGCCGGCACACCGCCGCAAGTCCCGCCAGTCCCGCGCCGACGACGATGACGCGCATCAGTCGAGCACCGGCCGCGCACCGTCAACGCGGAGCGTGCGCCTGCTGCGGGGCAGTCCCGCTCTGAGCAGCACGGCTGCCTTGGCTGCCGAGGTCAGCGACAAGCGGCGTTGCAGCGGAATCTCGGGTTGCCGCTCGATCTCGGCCAGGATCCGCTGGTACAGCCCGGCCATCGTCCGAACGCAGACGCCGGCGCGCTGCGGGATGTGACGCTCGACGCGCAGCCCTGACGCGAAGAGTCGACGTGCCCGCTGAGCCTGGAAGTGGACGAAGTCCTCCCATCCGGCCGACGTCGCGCCGGCGCCGAGCTGGGCCTCACTGATGCCGAACCTGGCGAGCTCGTCAGCCGGCAGGTAGACCCGTCCAAGCTCGAGGTCGCCGCGCACGTCCCTGAGGATGTTGGTCAGCTGCATGGCTCGCCCAAGGTCGTCGGCGTGAGCCAGCGCGATGTCGTCGTCGAACCCGAAGATGCGCACGCACATCCGCCCGACCGTCGACGCCACCAGCCCGCAGTAATCGGCCAGGTCGTTCCAGCTGGCGTAACGCAGGGTGGTCAGGTCGCGCTCCACGCCGTCAACGAGCGAATCGAGCTCGGTCAGCGGGATGCGATACGCCGCCACCGCCCTGGCCAGCACCGTGGTGACCTCGTCGTCGGCTTCACCGGCGATGGCGCGACGCACGCGACGTCGCATCTCCTCGAGCCGCGGGCGTGGATCGGTCACCCCGGGCGAGTCGACCGCATCGTCGACCTGGCGCGCAAAGTTGTACAGCGCATAGATCGCGGTTCGCTGTGGCCGGGCCAGCGCGATGAAGCCCCAGTAGAAGTTGGCGGCGTCGCGCCGAGCCAGGCGCTGGCAGACCCGCTCGGCCTCGACGATGCCACGGCTGGTGGCCGCGCTGACCTCCTTGTCGCCGGCGAGGAGCGTGATCGCCTCGGCGGCCACCCGGGCCTTGATGGTGCTGCTGACCTGTGGCCGGACCACGTCGGTGCGGAACGCGGCGCGCCGGATCGCCTCGAGGATCGCGCTGCCGCCGAGCCGGTACATGGCCAGCTGGGCGCGCAGCCGGCCCACCGTCATGGCCTCGAGCTCGCGGCCCTCATCGAGGAGGGTCTCGGCGCGCTCACACAGCGCGCGCACCGCGCCGCGGATCCCCAGCGCGTTGACCTCGTCCTCGGGCAGGTAGCAGCGACCCAGGCGAGCGTCGATGGCCACGTCCTGGGCGAAGTTGGCGAGCTGGAGGCCGATGCAGACCGAGTCGGAGAGCTGCTCCGCCCGCGCGCCCCGGATGCCCATCACTGCGAGCACCATGCGTCCCACCGGCGCTGCCGAGAGGTGGCAGTACGCGTCGAGCTCGGCCCAGGTGCGGTAGCGCGTCACCCGTTGGTCCTGCAGGTTGGCGCTGACCAGGTCGAGGAACGGCTGCACCGCGATGGAGCACTCCGCCACCGTCTCGCGGAGGGCCAGCAGCACGGGATGGCTGGGCACGCTCTCACCGGTGAGCGCCGCGGTCACCTCGTCGCACCAGGCGTGCAGACGCACATCGGACCGGCTCTCGTCGCCGAGGTCGTCGGTGACGCGGCAGTACGCATAGATGCGCGCCAGATGGACGCGCAACTCCGCCGGCAGCATCGCTGAGGCAACCGTGAAGTTTTCGTAGTGGCGACGCGCGAGACGGCGGCAGAACGCGTCCGCGTGGGCCAGTTCGGCCAGCGGGGGGGCCGGCGAGAGGAGCGTCATCACCGTGCGGCGGTGCGTGTCACCTGGGTGCCGCGCAGGTCGGAGATGGTCTCGATGAGGCTCGTCACCAGCGTCACCCCATCCGTGGCGCCGGGCACGGGGACGCCGTCGTCGCGGACCAGGCGGGCACCGGCGCGCAATGACTGCAGGTCAGCGGAGCCCGTGCAGAACATGGCGATGCGGAGCACGTCGATCCATTCGCGTCCGAGCTCCGCGCATGCCTGCGTCCCCTCCGCGGCTGCGCGCAGGAACGGCCCGGCGACGCCGACAAGGTCAGCCCCGAGCGCGCAGGCGACGGCGATGTCCAGTCCGCGGCGAACGCCGCCGCTGGCGAAGATGACCCCAGCCGGTGCAGCACCGCGCGCCTGGGTGAGGGCCACGGCAGTCGGGATGCCCCAGCCGGCGAACGCCGCGGCGGTCCGCGCCGACGGTCCGTCACCAAGGCGATGACGCTCCACCTCGCTCCACGATGTGCCTCCGGCGCCGGCCACGTCGACGGCGGCGACGCCGGCGTCGAACAACGCTGTGACCAGCTCTGGGGCGATCCCCCAGCCCACCTCCTTGACCACGACGGGGACGTCGAGGTCGGCTGCGACGGTCTCGATGCGAGCAAGCAGACCGGCAAAGCAGGTGTCGCCCTCGGGCTGCAGCGCCTCCTGCAGCGCGTTGAGGTGCAGGACCAGCGCATCGGCGCCGAGCATGTCGATGAGCCGGCTGCAGTCACTGCTGGTGACACCGCGGTTCAGCTGCACCGCGCCCAGGTTGGCGAACAGGGGCACCGACGGTGCGAGGTCGCGGATGGCGAACGTCGGCAGTGCCTCGGGGCGTTCAAGGAGCACACGAGCGGAGCCGAGGCCGAGCGCGATGCCGAGCTCCTCGGCAGTTTCGGCGAGCACGCAATTGATCCGGTGAGCGGTCTCCGTGCCACCGGTCATGCACGAGATGAACAGCGGTGACGCGAGGCGCCAGCTGAGAACCTCTGTTGCCGTGCTGACGTCGGCGAAGTCGATCTCGGGGAGCGCGCAGTGCATGAACCGGTAGCACTCGAAACCCGTGCGCACACCCTTGGCCGCGACGTCCTCCTCGAGGTTGATGCGCAGGTGCTCCGCCTTGCGGGCTGACGTCAGCACACCATCCGGTTGTGGAGTCGGGCTGGTCTGCGCCAACTCAGGCGGCCCGCTCGACGATGAACTCGACGATCTCGCGAAAGTCGGCGACGGCGTCGTCAGCGAGCCCGCACGCGGCCACCAGTTGCAGCGCCGACCGGCTCCTGCGCCTCAGCTCGAGGGTGACGGCGTCCGCGGCCCCGGCCTCGTCGAGAAGCGCGAGGATGCGGTCCTCGTCTCCGCCCGACCGGGTGTACAGACGCCGGAGCTCGCGCCGCGCCGCACCGCGGAGGCGCGACTGGCCGACGACCACAGGGTAGGTGAGCTTGCGCCGTGCCAGGTCACCACCGCATCCCTTGCCAGTGACCTCGCTGTCGCCCCAGGTGCCCAGCCAATCGTCGCGAATCTGGAAGGCGACGCCGAGCTCAACGCCGGCGCGGCGCAGCTGCCTCGCCCGGCGCGCGTCTGCGCCGCTGATCAACGCGCCAGCCTCCAGCGCCGCCCCGATCAGCGCCCCGGTCTTGGCCCGTGCCAGGCGCAGGTATGTCGCTGCGGTTGTGTCGATCTGGCCTTCCAGCGCCAGGTCGAGGCACTGGCCCTCGATGACCTGGAGGATTGCGCCGTTGATCGCCGCGGCAGCGCGCAGCCGGGCCTGGGGGCGATCGCGACCGGAGAGAACCGCCCGGTAGGCGACCGCATGCATGCCATCGCCGGCATTGATCGCCTGCGCCTGCCCCCACACCGCCCACACCGTGGGATGGTGGCGGCGTTCGCGGTCGCCATCCTGGATGTCGTCATGGACCAGGGTGAAGTTGTGGATCCACTCGACGGCGGCGGCGACGGGCAGCGCATCGTCGCCTCGCCCGCAGCGTTCAGCCGCCCAGAGTGCCAGGCAGCCACGGAGGAACTTGCCGCCCCCGTCGCGGCGGGGCCGGCCGTCGGCGTCGGTCCAGCCGATGTGGTACGCCGACATCGCGCCGACCCGCGTTCCGGCGGGAAGCGCGGTCGCCCGCAGGGCTGCGGCAAGCGCCGGGAGCTGCCGCCGCAGCGGGTCGGGGATCCGTGCCGCGGCCTGCTTCTCGAGGGGTGCGAACGCAGGCTGGAGCTGGCGGATCGCAACTGCCATGGCCTCTCATCCCAGTGCATAACGCCAGATAACGTTTCACACATAGTAAGTAGTCGTGGGGGCTCAATACAAGACGCGCCACGAGCGGTGGTCGGTCGTCAGCCGGTCAAGTAGAATCCGCCGGCCGGCGATGCCCAGGTGGTGGAATTGGTAGACACGCCAGCTTGAGGGGCTGGTGACCGCAAGGTTGTAAGGGTTCGAGTCCCTTCCTGGGCACTCTCAGACGGGGCCATTCGTATTCGAATTGGTGCTCTTGAGTGACCCCAAATGACCCTGAATTGACCTCCTGAAGGGGTCAGATAAGGGGTCAACTTTCGGGAGCCGCCGGAAAGCGCCAACGGCCATGTCCTGTCAAGTGGTGTACGAACGACCGACGTCATCCGGTCGATTGAGTCGTTCACGCTGCCGTCTCGGTGATCGCTGGCCAGCCCTCCGTGTCGATGGTGGTGTACGAGGCGCTGAGTG
>JANWHI010000082.1 GCA_025450495.1 Candidatus Dormiibacter sp.
GGTTCGACGTCATCGGACGCTCGCCGCTTATCGACATCACCCTCGACCAAGCGGCGGCGCTGGAGCTCGCTCTCGTCGAACGCGACGGTGCGGGAGGCTTCCAGGTGGCGGCGGGCATGCTGCACTCTGATCCCAGCGTCAAGGACTCGTTGCGCCTCCTTGTGGACGGCGGCGCAACGAGCGTGATCGCGATCATTCTCGCACCACAGTATTCGCCGTTGATCCTCAGCGGTTATCAGCGCGCCCTCGACCGCTGCGCCGCCGAGGTGGCACCCGGAGTGCCGGTGCGCATCGCCGGTGCGTGGCATCTCATCGCGCCGTGGGTCAGCTCACTGGCCGACTCCGTGCGCACCAAGCTCGACACGCTCGCCGCGGAGGGCCGTGACCGTGTCGGCGTCGTGTTCACAGCGCACAGCTTGCCGCGCGCGGTTGTCGAGCGCGATCCCGACTACATGACGCAGATCGACGACACCATCGCCGCGGTGGCCCTCCGCGCCGGTCTGGGGCCGCGAGAATGGACGTTCGCCTTCCAGAGCGCCGGGCATACACCGGAGGAATGGCTCAAGCCCGACCTGACCGACGTCATGCCGCCGCTTCGCGAGTCCGGTGTGCAGGATGTTCTCGTGGTTCCGGTGCAGTTCGTGGCCGACCACCTCGAGGTTCTCTACGACCTCGACGTCGCCGCGGCCGAGCAGGCGGGCGCCGCCGGTCTGGGCTTCCACCGCATCGCCATGCCGAATGCGAGTCCACGCTTCATCGCAGCGCTCGTTGACGTTGTCGATCGTGAGCTGACCGCAACCACGGCCTGACGGGTCTGCGCGAGGTTCGTCATCGATCGGCAAGGTAGCACTCGGTAGGCTGCCGGCCAGTGAGATTCGCTCTCCCTTCCCGCGGCGCGGAGCGGCGGCTCGTGAGCCGTCGCCGCGCCGTCCTCGGGTGCCATCGACGCTATCCCGTGCGTCATGAACGTGCAAGCCGTCGCCCGTATGGTCCTGACGCATGAGATTTGTGTCCCCGCTGGTGCGGTTTGGGAAGTACCGAGCTGCAGCACTCGCCGGCGTGGTGCTGCTGGTTGCGGCGGCGGCGGGGCTCATGTTCCTGCGTGGCAGCGCCGCGGCTCCGCAGTACCGCACTGCCGCGGCGACGCTCGGCACCATCAGGCAGACCCTGTCATTGACGGGAAACCTCACCCCGGTCGCGCAGTCGAACCTCAACTTCCAGGTTGCCGGAACCGTCACAGCAATCGACGTGTCCGTCGGTCAGAGCGTCACCGCGGGACAGGTGCTGGCCACCGTTGACGCCACAGCGGCGCAGACCACCCTCACCCAAGCGCAGGCAAACCTGATCGCGGCGCTGGCCAAGCAGACCGCCGACCAGTCGGCGACCGCAAGCTCCACCGCGGCGCAACAGCTAGCCACGGCCACGACCTCGCTGGCCAATGACCAGACCGCGTACGCGGACACTGTCGCCGTCAACCACCAGATGATCAGCACCGACGAGCATGCGATCGCCGCGGACCAGGCGAACGTCGCGGCCGACAACCAGGCGGTGGGCCAGGCGCAGCAGGCCTACAACAACGACGGCTGCACCAGCTCGTCCTCGTCCGCGACCTGCCAGACCGATCAGCAGAACGTCTCCGCTGCTCAGCAACAGCAGGCCAAGGATCAACAGTCGTTGGCGGCAGCCCAGGCGGCCCTGCCGACCGACAACGTACGCGCTCAGCAGTCCAATGACCAGGCCGCGGCGCGCGTGGCGGCCGACCGGACCACGCTGTCGAATGCCCAGTCCGCCAGCGGTAGCGCGAACTCCGGAGCCTCGCAATCGGCCAGCGCAGCCCAGGACAGTGCCACCGTCACCCAGGCGCAGCAGGCCGTGACCGCCGCCCAGACCGCCGTCAGCAACGCGACGCTGACGGCGCCGAACAGCGGTCAGATAGCCCAGATCAACACTGCGGTCGGCAACACCGTCAGCGGCCCCGGAACGTCGCCATCATCGAGTGCCAGCTCGACGGCGGCGCAGTTCATCGTCATCAGCCCCGGCTCCTTCCAGGTCACAAGCACTGTCAGCGACAGCGTTGTCAGCGAGGTGGCGATCGGCCAGCGCGCCACGGTGACCGCCGCCGGCTCAACCAACGGCCTGGCGGCAAACGTGACCTCGGTCGGCGAGATCGCGACGGTCACCTCCGGCGTGGCGACGTTCCCCGTCACGGTGCAGATCACCGGGACCCACCCGGCCCTGCGTGACGGCATGTCGGCAACGGTGACCGTGGTCATCAACGAGGTCGTCGGGGTGCTCACCGTACCGACGGGTGCCGTGCACACCAATGGGACCGCGTCAACCGTCCAGGTGCTGAAGAACGGTGCGCCGTCCACGGTTGTGGTCACCGTCGGAGCTGCAGACGCGTCGCGGACCCAGATCACCTCCGGTCTCTCCGCGGGCGACACCGTGGTGATCGCCACCGTGACCAGCACGGTGCCGTCGGCAGCGTCGGGTAACGCCACGCCTCGCCGCTCCGGTGCAGGCGGTCTCACGGGCGGGGGCGGGGGCCTCGCGGTTCCCGGCGGCTGACCGTGGTGCAGCCTCTCGTCGACATCAGCCACGTCTCCAAGGTGTACGGACGCGGCGACGTGGCCATCAGCGCGGTTGACGACGTCAGCCTGCGGATCGGCCAGGGCGAGTTCGTGGCTGTGATGGGCGCCTCGGGGTCCGGGAAGTCGACGCTGATGAATATCCTCGGATGCCTCGATGTTCCGACCACCGGCCACTATCGCTTTGGCGGCGAGCAGGTGGCCACTATGTCCGAAGCACAGCTCGCGCAGGTGCGCAACCGCCGCATCGGCTTCGTGTTCCAGCAGTTCCAACTGCTGACCTCATTGCCGGCATGGCGCAATGTGGAACTGCCTCTTCTCTACCGCGCAGTCAGCGACCGCAAGCTGCGCGCGACGGCCGCGCTGCAAAGCGTGGGATTGAGCGATCGTGTCGATTATCGTCCCACCGAGCTCTCAGGGGGACAGCAACAGCGAGTCGCGATCGCGCGTGCGCTGGTGACCGATCCCGACCTGATCCTCGCCGATGAACCCACCGGCAACCTCGACAGCGCCTCGAGCGGCGAGATCCTCGAGATCCTCGTCAACCTTCACGCCGCCGGGCGCACCATCGTCCTGATCACGCACGACGCCCATGTCGCTGCCGTCGCCAGTCGTCAGCTGACCATGCGTGACGGTCGCTTGCTCGAACCGGTGGCCGCGTGAGCTTGTTCCGCACCTTTGAGACAGGCCTGCGCGGCATCGCCGCCCACCGGCTGCGGTCGATCCTGACAACCCTCGGGATCCTCTTCGGCGTTGCCGCGGTGATCACCACAGTCGGCATCGGACAGGCTTCGTCGGACGCGGTGAACAGCCGGATCGCATCGCTGGGCACAAACGAACTGACCATCTCCGGAGGCTCATCGGTCAGCAGCGGCGTTCGCGGGGGAGCAGGCAGTGCACAGACGCTCACCATGGCGGACGTCAGCGGCCTCTCCGACAAGGCCAACGCTCCCGACGTCATCGCGGTGGCTCCGGAGAACCAGACGTCGACAACGATCGTCAACGGCGCCACCAACGCCACCACCACCGTCGAGGGCAGCACCCAGGATTGGCTCACCGCCAACTCCCGCTCGATGGCGGACGGTACGTTCCTGACCAGCGCCAACGTTGCCAACCACGCGCTGTTCGTGGTGCTCGGTTCGACCACTGCGTCGAACCTTGGCGCTGCGGTCGGCTCGCAGGTGACCATCGCGTCGACACCGTTCACCGTGGTCGGCGTCCTGCAATCAACCGGCGGCTCCGGTTTCACCAACCCAGACGACATCGCACTGATCCCGCTGACCACTGACCAGGACCTGATCGCCGGACAGGGCAAGGTGCAGCGCATCGTGATCGCGTCGTCGAGCTCAGCCACGGTGGGCTCCGCGTACATCGAGTCCAACCAGCTGCTCCTGCAGACGCATCACATCACCGATGCCACCGCTGCCGACTTCAGCATCGTCAGCCAGAGCTCCTTCCTGAGCACCGCGCAGTCGGTGACGACCACGCTGACGCTGCTGCTCGCCAGCATCGCGGCCATCTCGCTCCTGGTGGGTGGCATCGGTGTCATGAACATCATGCTGGTCACCGTCACCGAGAGAACCGGCGAGATCGGCCTGCGCAAGGCGGTGGGTGCAACCCCCGCAGACATTCTCAGGCAGTTCCTGGTGGAAGCGGCAACGCTGAGCGTGGTGGGAGGGATCCTCGGCGTGGCCATCGCTTTCACCGTGGGTGCGGTGCTGCCACACGTCACCAGCATCGCCATCCACATCACGCCTCTCCCCGTGGGCGTCGCGGTCGGCGTTGCGGCTGCGGTGGGCCTGATCTTCGGCGTCTACCCCGCGGCGCGAGCCTCTCGACTTGCGCCGATCGTGGCGCTGCGTTCGCAGTGAGCCTGTCAACCGACATGTCCCGGAGAACCCGTATGCCATCGCCGACCAAGCTTCTTCTCTGCTGTTCAGTGATCGCCGTCGCCGGCTGTGGCAGCGCCGCGGCCAGCAATGGCGCCGGCGGCACCGCGACCCCGTCGGCCTCCGCACGCAGCGCTGGCGCGGGAACAGCGGGCCAGCTGGTCCAGGTGAACGGCACCAACCTGACCCTGAGCACCACCACAGGTGACGTGCCGGTGGCGTACACCAGCGCGACGGTCATCACGAACACCAGCACTGGCTCGCCAGGCGACATCGTCCCCGGCACGTGTGTGGTGATCGCCGGCCAAAAGGATGCCACGGGTCGGGTGGCCGCGACCACCGTGCGGCTCAGCCAGGCGGTCGCTGGCTCATGCACGCTCGGCCGGCCGGCTGGCGGCGCCGCCGGTGGTTCGCCTCGTGCCTTTCCCTCGGGCGGTGCCCGTCCCTCGGGGGCGCCGACGTTGAATCCCAACGCGGCTCTCGTCAGCGGCACGGTGACCGCGGTCAGCGGAACCACGGTGACGGTGCAAACGACAGCCGGCGTCACCAGCTCGGTGACGGTGCCGACCACCCTGTCCGTCACCGAGTCCTCGCTGGCCACCGCGGCTGACCTCACCGTGGACAGCTGCGTGCGCGCCACCGGCCGCAAGAATGCACAGGGGGTGGTGCAGGCGATCGCTCTGACGATTCAGCCGGCCAACTCGAGCGGCGCATGCACGTTTGCCGGAGGCGGGGGCTTCGGGTTCGGCGGCGGGCGAGGGTTCGGCGGCGGAGTGCCAAGCCCGGGCGCCTGACCGGGTAACCCAACTGGGTCAGTCCCGGTCGGCGATGCGGTTGATGATCTCGTTGATGGCGTCGAGGCGATCGGCGACGGTGCCGAGCACCGCTTTCGCCTCGGACGGGAGGTCACCAAACATCCCGTCGTCGAGCATGGAGACGTAGCCGACCGCGACGACGAGAGGCTGGCGGAGCTCGTGGCAGAGCAGCCCGATCGAGTCGGGGTCGGCCAGCGCGGGCACCGCCGCCGGTTCCTGGCCGGATGTCTCTTCCATGGGGACCATCGATCATAGCGGTGCGCCCTCAGGGACATCTGTGCGGCGTCGCGTCACGGGGGTCTCGGCGGAGGCGTCGATATACTCGCGCCGTGCTTCGGTGGGGCCGCTTCGTGTACGCCCGCCGCCGCGGCGTGCTCGCTATCTGTCTTGGCGGCTTCGTCCTTTCGATCGTGGCGATCGCGAGCGGCGGCGAGCCCAAGAACGCCAACAGCTTTGATTTCGAGTCGGGGCGTGGCTTCAGCCTGATGTCCGACCAGCTGCCGGCGAGCGGTGTCAACTTCACGCTCATCCTCGGTGACAGCCGCATGGCCGCCGCCGACCCGGACTTTCACAGCGAGGTGACCCAGGCCCTCGCCCCACTGGCCGCCGATCGCCGCGTCGCCGCCATCCAGACGCCCTACACGGCGCCCGCCGCGACCGCTGCGCAGATGGTGTCCGCCGATGGCAAGAGGATCCTGGCCGTGGTCTCGCTGAACATCGATTTCACGAACGCACGCAAGCAGTTCGGGGCGATGCGCGCCGAGGTCACCGCGCCGGCTGCGCTGCACGTCGTCGCCACCGGCGACGTGCCGCTCGCATACGACTTCGACAGCCTGCTGGCCGCCGACCTCGAGAAGGCCGAGATCGGCTCGTCAGTGGTCGCGCTTGTGCTGCTGCTCATCGTCTTCGGCACCGGCGTCGCCGCGCTGGTCTGCCTCGCCGTCGGCCTGCTCGCGGTGACCGGTGGTGTCGGGGCGGCGCTCTTGCTCGCTCATGCCACCGACGTGTCGACCTACGCCCTCAACATCGTGACGCTGATCGGGCTTGGTATCGCCATCGACTACTCGCTCTTCATCGTCAGCCGGTTCCGCGAGGAGCTGGCGGCGGGACGAGAGGTTGCGCAGGCGGTGTCCATCGCGATGGCCACAGCGGGGCGGGCGATCCTCTTCAGCGGCCTCACCGTCGCGATCGGCCTGTCGGCGATGCTCTTCTATCGCGGCACCTTCCTGGTGTCGATGGGCATCTGCGGGGCGATCGTCGTGGCCGTGTCGGTGCTGCTGGCAATCACCTTCCTCCCCGCTGTGCTCTCGATGCTCGGCCACCGCATCAACCGTCTGGCGGTGCCGATCCTGCGACCCCGACCGCACGGCCAGGGGATCTGGCATCGCATCGCGGTTGCAGTGATGCGCCGCCCGGTGCTGGTGCTGGTGCCGACCATCGCGGTGCTCCTCGCCGCCGGGTCACCCTTCCTGCATATGCAGCTGGCCAACACCGACGTCACCCAGTTGCCCCCGGAGGCCGAGGCCCGCCAGGGGGCTGAGCTGATTGCGTCGTCGTTCCCCAGCCAGGGCGCCAACATCATCGCGGTCGTCGTCGACTTCAAGAACGGGTCGCCGCTCTCGCCCGCCAACGTGGCCACCGCCGCCGAGATCAGCGATCGGCTGCGCTCGACACGCGGCGTCGCCGCGGTACGCGGCTATGTCGACATCGATCCCAGCCTCTCGGTGGCCGCGTATCAGCAGCTGTACTCCCGTGGCGCCGGCAGCTCGCTCCCCTCCGCCGCGCGTGACCAGGTGACCCGCGCGACCGGGCGAAGCATCGCGGTGCTCGACGCGGTCACGCCCTACCTGCCCGCCAGCGCCCAGGCGCACGACCTGGTGCGCACCATCCGCGGCGAGAGCGCTGTCGGGGGCGCCGTCGTGATGGTCACCGGCGACACCGCGTTCGACATCGACTTCGTGGGCTACATCGTGCACCAGACCCCGTTCGCAGTCGGGTTCGCGATGGTCACCACGGTGATCGTGCTGTTCTTCCTGCTGCGCTCGCTGATCCTGCCCATCAAGGCCGTGCTGATGAACCTGCTCTCGCTGAGCGCCGCCTTCGGGGCGATGGTGTGGATCTTCCAGGACGGCCATCTCTCGGGCTTGCTCAACATCACCCCAGGTGCTATCGATCCAACACTTCCTGTGCTCCTGTTCTGCGTTGTCTTCGGGCTGTCAATGGACTACGAGGTCTTCCTTCTGACACGCATGCAGGAGGCCTGGCAGTTGACCCACGACAACCGTTTGGCGGTGGCCGACGGCCTGGAGCGCAGCGGCCGTTTGGTGACCGGCGCTGCGGCGATCATGATCACCGTCTTCGTCGCCTTCGGTCTGGCGCGGGTGGTCACCATCAAAGCCACCGGGGTCGGCCTGGCCGTCGCGGTGCTCGCCGACGCCACCCTGGTCCGTGCGCTGGTGGTCCCGGCGCTGATGCGCCTGCTGGGCCGCGCCAACTGGTGGGCCCCGCGGTGGACGCGACGGTTGCCGGGGCGGGCCGTCGAGGACGAGCCGGCGGCCGCATGAGCCGGCTCAGGGTCAGACGGTCGGGGTGGTGTCGACGACCGCCGCGGTCTCGGCGTGGCCGTTGACGCCCTGCGCAACGCGAACCTTCTCCAGGTACTCGGCGACCAGCCGCTTCGCGGTGGCCTCGTCACCAACACTGGCGACGACGTGGTACGAGGGCTCGTCGGGGTCGGGACGCACCAGCACGAAGCCACCGTCCACGAAGACCTTGAGGCCGTCGACGAGGTCGACGTTCTGGCCGTGGTGGTCCTCGAGCAAGCGGCGCATCACCTTGCCCTTGGACTCCCACGGACAGAACTCCGTGGCGGTGATGTACGTCGAGGTCGGCAGCCGGCGCCGCATCTCGCTCAACGGGGTCTGGAACACGGCGCGCATCTCGAGCAGCTTGACCAGCGTGTACATGGCGTCGTAAGCGCCGAAGAAGTACGGCCAGATGAAGCCGCCATCACCGTCGGCGGCCAGGCACGTGCTCGGGGCTGCCGAGGCACGCAGCACCGCCGAGGCCTCGCCGGGAGTTGCGGTGAAGGACCCACCGAGCTCCTCGACCAGCGAGGCGATCCACTGCGGTGTCGTCGCCGGCGCGAGCACGATGCCCGGGTGCGTCTGCATCCACCAGCTGACCAGGACGCCGAAAGACTCGTAGGGGCTGAGCACGGTGCCCTCATCGTCGATGAACGTGATCCGTTCGCCGGTGGCATTGATCATGCAGCCGACGTCGGCGTGCACGGTCCTACTGATCAGCGCGGTCTCCTCGGGCACGGTGCGATGGTGGGGCTGCTCGTTGAGGCCGGCGTTGAGCGGGACGGCAGTGACGCCGAGCTCGTTGAGGATCCCCGGAAGCATCATCGACGCGTGGCTGTAGTCGTAGTCGATCAGCACCCGGTAGCCGGCGGACCGGATGGCGGTAGCGTCGACGCTGGTGATCAGGTGTTGGCGGTACTCGGCCTGGGGATCCAGGTACTCGATGTCACCCATCTCGTAGAACGCGGCTCGACGGAAGTCCTCGCGAAAGAACAGGCTCTCGAACTTGCGCTCAGCGCGCTTGTCGATCTGCAGCCCGTCGCCGTCGAAGAACCTGATATCGGCGCTGCGCTGGTCGAGCGGTGAGGTGAGCACGTGGACCCCGGCATCGCAATGGCCGACCCGGGTGGCGAACTGGGTGACCGGGACGGGCACCTCGTTGAGGTCGCGCACGCACGCGCCGGCGCTGATCAGGCCCGATACCAACGCACGCTTGATCATCCGTGAGCTGCGGGCGTGATCGCGCGAGACGGCGATGGTGGCGTTGCGCGGCAGAGTGGCGGCGAACGCGGCTCCCAGCCGCGCACAGAACTCCGGGGTGAGCTCGACGTTGATCAGGCCGCCCATGCCGTATGAGGAGAACAGTCCACGCCGCCACTCCCCCGCCCAGATCACCGACTCGTTGACGGTCGAGCCGGGCTCAACCTCCTTGTGCGGCCAGATCTTCACCCCTGAGCGCACCCGGGAGCCAACACCGATGACACAGTCGTCACCGACGACGGTGTTCTCCTCGAGCAGGCTGCCATTCTTGATGGTGACATTGCGGCAGACGATGCTCTGGCGCAGCCGGCAGTTCTCTCCGATGTAGGAGTGCGGCCAGATCACCGTGTTGGACACCTTGGCGTTGTCGTCGATGATGGTGTACTTGTCGATGACCGCGTGGCCATTGATGAATGCCCCGGCCTTGAGCTTCACCTCGTCACCGATGAAGGCCGGCCCCTCGAGCTGCACGCCGATGCCGAATTCCACGCCATCGCCGATCCACACGTTGCCCTCACGCCGGCCGGGGATGTGCAGGCGGACCTTACCCTCGAGCGCATCCCAATTGGCCTGCATGTACGACTGGATCGACCCGATGTCGCACCAGTAGCCCTCCGCAACGATGCCGAACAGGGGCTCCTTGCGGCGCAGCATCCGCGGAAATACATCCTGCGACCAGTCGACGGAGATGTCCGGCTCGATGTGCTCGAGGACGGATGGTTCGATCACATAGACGCCGGTGTTGGCATGGTCACTGAAGACCTCGCCCCAGGACGGCTTCTCTAGGAAGCGCTTCACCCTGCCGTCAACCTCGGTGACCACCACCCCGTACTCCAGAGGGTTGGGCACGCTCGTGAGCACGATGCTGGCGTGGCTCTTGCGGCGACGGTGCTCCTCGATCACCCAGGTCAGATCGAAGTCGGTGAGCGCGTCGCCGCTGATCACCAGGAAGGTGTCGTCGAGAAGGTGCGCCGCGTTGCGGACGCTCCCAGCGGTCCCGAGCGGCCGATCCTCGACCACATACTCCACCTGCATGTCGAGGTCGGACCCGTCGCCGAGCCGGTTGCGGATCTCCGCACCCAGGTACTGCAGGGTGAGGATCACCTCGGTGATCCCGTGGTCGCGGAGCAGCCGGAGGATGTGCTCGACGACCGGCGTCCCAACCACCGGCACCAGGGGCTTGGGGTACTGGCTGGTCAGCGGTCTGAGCCGCGAGCCCTCGCCGCCGGCCATGACGACAGCCTTCATGCCCGATCCGCCCGTTCCGCCTCCGACGAATTCATCAGCGCGGCAATCATAGGCCCAGGCACTCGCCGCAACCGCCGATTGCGAGGCCGGCCTCAGGGAGGTGAACGCCGGCGGGCCAGGGCGGCGTCGTACGTCTGCGCCAGAGGTCCCCGTCGCGGCCTCTGTTCCACGACGGTGGCGGCGCGACGGCCAAGATCGATGAGGTCGACATCCCCGGCGCCGGTGGCGAGCACACCTGCTCTCGCGAGGGTGGCGGCGTCGACTCGGTAGCCCGGCGACCCATCGCTGATGCTGAAGACGGTCGCAGGGGCAGACGGCAGCGCGCCGAGCCGGGCCAGCAGCGCCGAGGTCTGCCACTCGAAGCTATGCACGACGTCGGGTGCGAAGCCGGTGCCGTTGAGCAGCGCAAACACGAAGACGCTGAACGCGAGGTAGCGTTCGCCGTCGTCGAGGAATCCGTAGACGCCATCACGATCGAACCAAGCGGGCGCGTCGATGCTGAGAGTTGGCGGACCGCCGTCCTCGAGCGCACCCTGGACGACTCGCGCCTCCAGGTTCGAGCCCAAGGCCGAGGCCGCCAGCCGTGCGATGCGCACACCAGGGGATCGGCCAAAGCCGGCGCCGCGGTGATGCGGGATCACGACGACAACCTCATGGCCCAGCCCAGCGGCCTCGGCAGCAGTCGCTGCGACATGCGTGGCGAGCTCCCCGGCAACGGCGAGCGGTGCGCACTCCGCGGCCACGATCAGAACTCGCAGGCGCGAGCCGTTGCCGCCGGCGAGGTTGGCCACGTGGAGACAGCCGTGCAGGGGGACGCGCTCGATGCCGCGTCCGGATTCATCCAGGGTGATCGCGAAGTCGAGAGGGCCACTGACCGGCGTGGCCACCGAGAGGCTGCGCGCGGCGCGCTCGACCACCAGGCTGCCGGCAGCACCTGCGTCGATGGTGACCCGGTTGAACCGCGGCGTTCCATCATCGAAACGGACGTGCAGGCGACCACCACCGGCGCCATAGAGAATCCGAGCGACGCTGCTCGCCGGCGGTCGCATCGCCCCGTACACTGCTCCCACCTCCGCGACCCCGCCGCTCTGCCACTCGAGCAGGCCGCGGTTGACTGGATCGATGCTTCGCAGCGGCGCGCAGTCATGACCGATGGCGGCCGACACGATCACCGCGTCGTCGACGGCTGCGGGCACGGCCAGCCCGGCCAGCGTATGGGCGTTGCGCAGGTGGGTGCGGAACAACTCGTCCCACGACGCGTCGAAGCCGGAGTCGTGGTGCTCGCCGAACCACCAGAACCAGTCAGAGGCCTCGGCGATGAGCAGCTCGTCCCAGGCACGCGGATGAGCTGCCCGAGCATCGATGCCAAGCAGCGCGCCGCGGGTCGCTGCCAGCAGTGCCCAGGCCCTGGTATGCGCCGCCTCGCCGATCCAGGTGCGCAGGTCGGCGTCGACCCACGAACCGGTCCACATCGGTGGCAGGGGAGAACGCGCAGCCTCATTGCGGTCGAGGAAGCTTGCGATGTGGGTGGTTCGCAGCTCCGCGCTCGCCACCAGCCCCGAGTACAGAGCGTCGAGGAACGGGGTGGCGTTCTCGGCGTAGAAGTCCTTGAAGTTCTCGCCGTCGAGCGCGATCGTCACCATCGATGCGGCCCCGTCGTCGCGCCGGGCGTGTGCGATGGCCGCCAGCCGTGCCAGCAGGTCCGCCGCCGCCTCCTCGGCCGGCATCGACTGATATGTGAAGCCGATCAGGTTGCTCAGCACGGCGTCGCGGAACACCAGGGACAGGCCGCTCGAGTCGGTGTGGGCAGAGTACAGCTCCCCGCTGTCGCGGGCGCCACGTCCCAAGGTGCGGTTCAACACCAGCTCGTCGCTGATCGCGAAGCGCAGACCGCAGCCGTGCATGAGCGCAACCGCCTGCGGCGACACCGCGCACTCGGGCGGCCACATCGCCGCTGGACGGCGCCCGACCACGCGCTCGAAGCCGTCGAGGCCGCGGCGAACGTGTTCGAGTGCGTCGCGCTCGGCGCGCAGCGGTGGTTCAGCGATGGCGATGCCCGGCGCGGCCACGCGCGCGGACGCTGCGTCGATGAGCAACGGCAGGATGGGGTGATGAAAGGGACTGGTCATCGGCTCGACCCGTCCCGATGCCACGGCATCGCGGTAGGCGGGGATCACCGCGCGGAGCAACGCCAGCTGGGCCCGGTCGACGGTGTGCTTGTCAGCCTCGTTGAAGCCGTGGCCGCGCTGCGCCAGCACAAGCAGCGCGGGGTCGGCACGGATCTGGTCGGGGTCGATCCAGGCGAGCAGCGTCCAGAGCTGCAGGTCGCGGATGTCGTCCACCGCAGCCGTGGCGGCGTCAGCGCTGGCAAGACGGTCGACAAGCTCGATGTATGGGGCCAGCAGCGCCACGCGGTGTCCGTAGTCGTCGTGCGCCGCGCCGGCGACGAGGAATTCCCTTTCCGCGGCGGTCAGCTCGGCCGCGCTGCGCAAACAGAGGTCGCGATCCGCGTCGGAGACCTCAGCGTCGTTGTACAGCTCCAGCTGCGCGAGCAGCGACGGGACCATGTTGATGGTGACGCGCATCTCCGGGTGTCGCTCGAGCACCTGGAGCATGTGCAGGTAGTCCTTGGCTGCCCGGCGCCGCACCCAGGGCAAGACGAACTGCCCGGCGACGTCGTCGCGGTACCACGGCTGGTGCATGTGCCAGACCAGGGCGACGGCCAGAGGTCGCGCCGGCATCAGCTGCCGGACGCGGACGGGACGGTGCGGTCCTCCAACCAACGCGCGAACGCGGCTGCGTCGCCGTCGCCGGCGAGGCCGCGAATCATCCCCACGATCACCCCCTGGGGCGCCAGCAGGATGAGGCCGTCGAACGCCAGCGCGCAATGCAGGACGAGCAGGGCGGTGTGCAGAGGAACTGCCGTGAACGCATTGCCGCGGAGCAGCGACCCCACCAGGGCTGCCGTCGCCTCCAGGGCGGTGCCCGGCGCGTCGCCGTCCAGCGCCGCGGCCAGCACGCTGTCCTCTACCAGCGGCGGCTCAGCTTCGGTGAAGCGGCGCGCGGCCACGCGGTTGATGAAGCGAAGGTCGGCAACGGTGAGGCGCGGGCTCACCGGGACAGCTCGAACAGCGCGTCCTCGAAGCGAACCAGGCCGCCGACGAGCGTCTCGTCGAGCCCCGATGTGATCTCGGCGCGCGCCTGCACGAGCTCCTCGACGGTCAGGCCGAGCTCGCTGGCGATCGAGGCAAGGCGGCGGTCATCCACCGCCGCAGCTTATCCACTGGCTGCCGGTCTGGCGTCCTGCCCCCCACTAGCCGGCGGCAGGGAGCGGGACCGGCACGCTCTGCCTGGCGGCGATGTAGCGCATCCGTTCGAGGAACCCGTCGATGATCTCCGGCCAGGCATAGTCGGCGGCATCGCGTCGCGCCGCGGCGCGCAGGCGGTGCGACAGGTCGGGACGCTCGACGAGGCCGCTGAGCGCGCTGGCCAGCTCAGTGCCCTCGGCCGTCTCGACGACGATGGCGTTGCCGTAGGGGCGGGCGTACTCCTCCCCGGTGGCACCGACCACGGCGACGCCGCCGGCGGCCATCGCCTCCAGGCCGACCAGGCCGAAGGGCTCGTGGCCGGAGTTGGCGAGAACCGCGGCGGAGGCGAGCGAGACGGCCGGCAGCACCGCCTCGGGAAGAAAGCGGCGCAGGTTGACGATGGCGGCGGTCCCCGTCTCCGCGAGTGCTCGCGCCACGTCGGCTGCGCCGCCGATGGGCTCGTTCCAGTCGGCGACCTCCAGAGCGAGCTGGCGGGCGTGGCCGAGCACACCGTGGCCGAACGATTCGACCCCGCCACGCATCAGCAATCGTGCAGGCAGCCCGCGGACGCGCAGCTCGGCGATGGCGTCCATGCTCTGGTGCCATCGCTTGTCCGGGCTGAAGCGGCCGATCTTGAAGGTCAGGCAGGCTGACCCCGCGGCATCGCTGATGAGCTTGGCCGCGGCCGGATCGACGGGTTGCAGCGCCTCGACCGGGATGCCGTTGGGGATGACCACCGGGTTGACGCCGTGCGGCCACATCAGGTGCTTCATGTAGCGGCTGACTGTGGTCACTGTAGCGGCACGCTCGAGCGCACGCCAGTTCATGTTGTCGAAGCCGAAGTGGTTGTTGGCATTCCACAGGAGGACGCAGCGGTCGCGCATACCGATCTCGCGCAGGCCTCGGTCGAGGATCTCGACGAAGTCGGCGGTCTGCCACTCCTCGCAGAGGATGGCCAGGACTCGTCCCCCGGCTGCCGCCGGTCGCACCGAGCCGTCGCGGATCAATGGCGGCAGCTCGTGCCCCATTGCCTCGATCTTCTCCTGCTCGCCATCGTACACACCGGCCGGGTGGCGGCGGCTCACCGCCTGACCGATCCGCACCAGTCGGGTGCCATCAACGGTCTCCTCGGCCGGCTTGCCGGGATCACCGATGAAGTACAGGGAGGTGCGGAAACCCATCGCCGCGAAGGCCCGGCACATCTCCTTGGCCCGCACCCCGAGACCTCCCGCCTGGCTGTACTGGTCGGGTCCCTCGAACGAGACCATCGCGATCTCGAGCGTGGCGGGAGTGAACATCGGTCAGAGTGTGCCTGCTCGCCCGGTCCGTTGGCGACCGGCTGTGAGCAGCGCCGGCGCCACGGCTGTCGGCAGCGCGGCGGATCGCGATCTCGTGTCACCGTCCCGTGGCGAGATGGTGGGCAGATTCGTCGTTCGGAGGCGTGCAAACTGCCGTCAGGCGGAGTGTCCGGCGCCCGCCAGCCGGCGCTCTGCTTTTTTGTTGCCCAAACTCAAAGGCGCAGGAGCCTGGCGGCATTGCCGCCGGTCACCAGGGCTCGCTCAGTGTCATCAACTCCCGCGCGGTCGAGCGCGCTCAGGTAGCGGGGGACATCGAGTAGCGGATGGTCGGAGCCGAGCAGGATGCGCTCCGCCCCCACCGTGTCGAGGAGCGCCCGATACACCGATGGCTCGTAGACGAAGGGTTGCGCCGCCGTGTCGAAATGGAGCCGCCGGCACACCTCGGCCACCTCACGGATGTGCCCGTAGAGCGGCAGGCCTCCGCCGAGGTGTGCGCAGATCAGGGTCAGGTCGCCATGACGCTGCGCAAACTGGAGCACACGGTCCGGCGTCACCGCGCCCTTGCCCGGGTAGTCGTGTCCCACCGGCTCGCTGCAGTGCAGCGTCCAGGGCAGGCCGGCGGCGACGGATTCACGCAGCGCCGCGTCGATATCGCCGTCGAGCAACGTCCACCCCTGGGCGTCGGCATTGAGCTCGCCGATGCCGCGCAGGCCGAGGCGCGCGCACCGGGTCACCTCGCCCGCAGCACCGGGGTCGGCGGGCTGGATGACGCCGAAACCGACCAACCGGTCGGGGAAACGGCGACAGGCGTCGGCGACGTAGTCATTGGCCTCGCGGCAGAGACCCGGGTCGGCGAACGGCCAGCTGAAGCAGACCGCGCGGTCGACGTAGTGCTCATCCATGGCAGCCACCAGGGATTCCGCGGACGCCGTTGCCTGGCCGCGTGCGTGGCAAGCGGCAAACCACGGTTCCACCGCGATGATCTGGCCGAGGTTGTCTCGAACCCGGTCGGGCAGGATGTGGACGTGCGCGTCGACGATCATCAGATCCAGTCGCCTTCGGTCACCGGTTGCGGACATCGTAGACGGTGACGTGGTCGCTGCGGGCCACCACCGGAAAGCCCTGCGTGGCCCACCACCTCAGGTCGACCCTGTTGTCGACGATGCCGGGCGCGGTGAGCTGGTCATCGATCTCCGCGTATTCGACGTGGTAGCGGCCCAGAAGGTCAACGGCAGCACAGCTCGACCGCGGCTGGTCGTGACAGCCCTCGAGCATGGTGCGCACGTCGTTCACGCGCGTCCCGAAATCGGTGCCGTAGCTCCATAACCAGCCGTAGTAGCCCAGAACCGCAGTGCGCCCGGCGACAAGCAGCACGGGGTCGTTGGGCCTGCCTTCGGTGAGGAACACAGCGTGCGCCGGCGTCGACGCGGCTACGGTCGTCGCCATGCGGATCTCATCGACCGGCACCGAGGTGTACGGCCCACCCACCGCGTCCATCGCCGGCGTCCACGGCATCAGGCGCAGCAGCACAAGCATCCCCGTCAGCAGCGTACCGGCCGCCAGCGTGAACGCCGCGAGGCCACGCCACCAGCGCCGCCACCAGCGCACGATCAGGGTCCCGAGGAGCAGGGCCACACCGAGGTACCAGTAGGCGAAGAGCTTGGTGTTGTCCCAGTCCCACGACTGGAAGACGACGACGTTGGCGACCAGGAAGACCGCGATGCACGGGAGGGCGACGGCGAGCAGGTCGCGAGGAAATACGCGGACGATGCGATGAGCACCCGCGGCAACCCTCCCCGGCAGCCTGGTGGTGGCGGCGGCGATGACGAGCAGCGCGCCCAGCGGCACGGCGACGCCGGTGTTGGTGACCCAGAATGCCCAGTACTGCGGCGACACCAGGGCGCGCCCCAAGCCGCCGACACCGGTGAGCAGCGCGCTCGGCGACAGCAGCGGCCGGTCACCGCCACCGCCGAGGTACATCCAGCCCGGCTCGATGGTTGGGAAGGCGTTGCCGGACAACGGCGATCCACGCGGGCCTGCGAGCACGGTCACAAGCTGGGGCAGGGCGACCACCGTGGCCACGCCGAGCGTGATCCACCACCCACGGTGGCGCCACTGCAGCGCCAGCAAC
>JANWHI010000083.1 GCA_025450495.1 Candidatus Dormiibacter sp.
GCCGAGGCGGCGCGGTCGTTGATCACCGGGCGCGTCGGCCCCCGCGAGGACGCCGAACGCGCTGATGCGGGGGACGTCCAGGCGGCCCGCATCGAGGCGGCTCGCGCCGTGGCCGTGGCCACCGCCGCGGCCTCCGCTCTCGCCGCCGAGCGGCAGCGCCTCGAGGCCGCGAGGGCGGAGCTGGCCGCCCGGGAGCGCGAGCGCGGTTCCCTCGAGGGCGACGAGGGTTCGGCGGCCGAGCGTCTGGTCGCCGCCCAGGCGCGGCTGGAGGACGTCCGCGCCGCTGCGGCGGCAGCCCGGGACGCCGCGGCACGCGCCCGGGCTGCCGGCCTCGAGGCGATCGAGGCCCACCGCCAGGTCCAGGCCGAGGCGGACCGCGCCATGCTCGCCGGTGCTGACCGGCGTCGCCGTCTCGAGACTGCCCGCGATGCGCTGGCGGCGGCGGCCTCACGAAGGACCGATGCCGACCTGCGGGTGCTGACCGCCGAGCTCGACGTGGTCGCCGCCATCGCGCACGGTCGTGCGTCGCGCCTCGCGGTGGCCCGCGGCGAGGCCAACGTCGCGCAGGCGCTGTCGGGGATCAACCTCGCCGCCCCGGGGCTCGCCGAGAGCGAGCGAGCCGTGGCCGCGCTGGACGCTGAGCGCGCCGAGGTTGCGGTGGTGCTGGCGCGTGCGCAGGATGAGTGCCTGGCAGCGCAGGCCGAGGTTGCCACCGCCGACGTCCGCGTGGCCGAGCTGGTGCTGGCGGTTCGCGACGACGACGAGGACGAGGGCCCTGAGCCCGAGGCGGGCGACGCCGAGCGGGCCGAGCGGGAGATCGTCCGCCTGGAGCGCCGCATCACCGCGCTGGGACCGGTCAACGCGCTGGCGCCCGAGCAGCACGACGAGCTCGCCGCTCGTGTGTCGGCGCTCCGGGCCGGGCGCGACGACCTCGGTCGCGCGTGCTCCGACATCAGGGCGATCGCCGGCCGGCTCACCATCGCCATCGACCATCGGTTCGAGGCGGTGTTCGGGGCGGTGTCGGTGCACTTCCACGAGCTCTTCGCTGAGCTCTTCCCGGGGGGCCGCGCCACGCTGAGGCGAGAGGAGCCACCGGCCCTGGAGGATGACCAAGGCAGCGCGCGGAGCTCGACGCGTCTCGCCGGTGTCGAGATCCTGGCTCAGCCTCCGGGCAAGCGCCTGCAGCCGCTCAGCCTCTTCAGCGGCGGTGAGCGCGCGCTGACCGCGCTGGCGGTGATCTTTGCGCTGCAGCACGTCAACCCGTCGCCCTTCTACGTGTTCGACGAGGTCGATGCGCCGCTCGATGACAGCAACGTGCTGCGCTTCACGCGCCTGCTCAAACGCCTTGCCCTGGCTCAACAATTCATCGTGGTCACCCACAACCACATCACCATGGCCGCCGCCGACGCTCTCCACGGTGTCACCAGCGACGGCGACGGGGTGAGCTCGGTGATCAGTGTTCGCTTCGACGCGGAGCTGGGCCGGACCGTGCCCGAGGGCAACGTCGTCGGGTTGCGGCAGTCGACAATCCGCGCCGCGGTCTGAGCGCCGTCGTGACCGACGAGGTGGTGTCTCGGGCGCACCGTGAGGCGTGGTGGCGACGAATGTCGCGACGCATGGATCGTGCCTCGCTGGCATTCAGCGAGCAGGTTCGCGACGCCGTCCTGCTGCGCCGCGACCTCGACGACGAGTTCTACGACGATCTCCTGGAAATCCTTGTCGGGGCTGACGCCGGCATGGGTGTGGCGGTGCGGCTGGTCGACTCGCTCCGCGAGCGCGTTCGGCTCGAGCGCCTGGGCACGGCCGAGGAGGCGCTCAACGCGCTCAAGGAGGAGATGCTCGCCCTTCTCGAGACGCGCGACCGCACCCTTCAGCTGGACGCGCGCCCCAGTGTGATCGTGGCTGTCGGTGTCAACGGCAGCGGCAAGACGACAACGCTCGGCAAGCTCGCCCACCGGCTGCGCGGCGAGGGCAAGACATCGCTGGTGGCCGCCGCCGACACCTTCCGGGCCGCAGCCATCGAGCAGATGCGTCTGTGGGCGGACCGCAGCGGCACCGAGGTCGTCGCCCATCAGCCCGGGGCAGACCCGGGCGCCGTCGTCTACGACGCCATCCAGGCGGCGCTCGCCCGGCGCGTGGATGTCGTCTTGGTCGACACCGCCGGCCGGCTGCACAGCAAGAGCAACCTGATGGCCGAGCTGGAGAAGATGCGGCGCGTCATCACCAGATCCATCCCCGAGGCCCCACACGAAACCCTGCTGGTCATCGAGGCGCCGACGGGGATGAACGCGATCGCCCAGGCACGCGCGTTCCACGATGCCATGCAGTTGACCGGCATCGTGCTCACCAAGCTCGACGGCACCTCGCGCGGCGGCACCCTCCTCGCCATCGAGGCCGAGCTGGATGTCCCGGTCAAGCTCGTCGGGATGGGGGAGGGGATCGACGACCTCAACGTCTTCGACCCGGTGGCGTACCTCGACGCGCTGTTTGCCGGCGTCCTGGACGTCCCCGTCGCCTAGGCTGCTATTCTGTCAAGGCTTTGCCCTTGACACGAACCAGAGTGCCGGCACCCAGGGTGGTCGACACCGCTCGCCAACAACGTCTACTCGACGTCTACGGCGGGGTGCTCACCACCCACCAGCGTGAGGCCTGTCGACTGCACCTCGACGAGGACTGGTCGATCACTGAGCTGGCCGAGCATCTCGCTTGCACGCGCAGCGGCGCTCACGACCTGGTGCGCCGCGCCGTCGCCCAGCTCGAGAACCTCGAGTTCCGCCTGGGGCTGGCCGACGAGCTGCTCCGGCGCGATGTCGTCGAGGCTGATCTTCGCGCCCGCGTCGCAGTTCTCGAGGCCCGGGCGATCTGATGTTCGACTCCCTCTCCGACCGTCTCGGCGACGTCTTCAAGCGCTTCTCCGGCAAGGGCAAGCTGAGCAAGGAGGACGTCGAAGCCGGCCTGCGCGAGGTTCGCCTCGCCCTGCTCGAGGCCGACGTCAACTTCAAGGTCGCGCGTGCCTTCGTCGAGCGCATCCGCGAGCGCGCCGTGCAGACCGAGGTGCTCGAGTCGCTGACCCCGGGCCAGAACATCGTCAAGATCGTCAACGAGGAGTTGACCGCGCTGCTCGGCGGCGAGCAACGCAAGCTTCGCTACCAACCGCAGCCGCCGACAGTGGTGATGCTGCTCGGCCTGCAGGGCAGCGGCAAGACGACCACGGCGGCGAAGCTGGCGCTGGCGGTGCGTAAGGAGGGGCACAGGCCCCTGCTGGTCGCCGCCGACACCTACCGCCCGGCAGCAGCACAGCAGCTCGAGCGTCTTGGTAAGGACAACCAGATCGCGGTGGCGATGCCCGACGGCAAGTCCAAGCCGCCGGAGCTGTGCAAGCGCGGCGTCGACGAGGCCAGGCGGCTCAACTGCGACGTGGTCATCCTCGACACTGCCGGCCGCCTCCAGATCGACGAGGTGATGCTCGACGAGCTCAAGCAGATCCGCCGCAAGGTGGAGGTGCACGACACCGTGCTGGTGGTCGACGCCATGACCGGCCAGGAGGCTGTCAACGTGGCCAGGGCCTTCGAGGATGCGGTCGGGGTGGAGGGCGTGATCCTCACCAAGCTCGACGGCGACGCGCGCGGTGGGGCCGCGCTCTCGATGCGCGAGGCGATCGGCAAGCCGATCCTCTACTGCGGCACCGGCGAGAAGGTGTCTGAGTTCGAGGCATTCGCGCCCGACCGGATGGCGTCGCGCATCCTCGGCATGGGCGACATCCTCACGCTCATCGAACGCGCCCAGGAGAACGTCGACCAGGCGCAGGCCGAGCAGGTGCTGGAGCGCTCCCTGGCGGGCAAGCTGACCATGCAGGACTGGCTCGAGCAGATGCGCCAGGTGCGCAGGATGGGTCCGCTCGAGGGCGTCTTCAGCATGATGCCCGGCGGCAAGAAGCTGCTGGCCCAGGCACAGCAGCAGGGTGGCTCCATCCCCGGCGAGAAGGACCTCGCCCGGATGGAGGCGATCGTGCTCTCGATGACCGCCCAGGAGCGCCGCCATCCCGACGTCATCAAGGGCTCGCGCCGCAAGCGCATCGCCGCCGGCAGCGGCACATCCATCGCCGAGGTCAACAAGCTGCTCAAGGGCTTCGACCAGGTGCAGTCGATGATGAAGACGCTCGGCGGTGGCAAGGGGACCAAGGGCCTTCGGGGCAAGGCCCGCATGCTCAAGCAGCTCAGCAACATCGATCCACGTCAGCTTCCGTTGTGAGTGACCGCAGGCCCAAGAGAAAGGAGACGTTTTGGTCAAGATCCGCCTGAAGAGGATGGGCGCGAAGAAGCGACCGTTCTACCGGCTCGTCGTCGCCGACTCGCGCAGCCCCCGCGATGGCCGCTTCATCGAGTTGCTCGGTTACTACGACCCGCTGACCGAGCCCGCCAAGGTGCAGGTCGACGCCGACAAGGTGCGCGAGTGGATGCGCAAGGGAGCGCGTCCCAGCGACGCCGCTCGCGACCTGCTGGTGCGCGAGGGCATCCTGGCCAAGGTGCCGCGGGCCTTCAAGGCCGCGCCGGTCGCCGAGGCCGCCGCCCCGGCCGAAAGCGCGTCGGAGATGCCGGGTGCGTCGGAGGAGGTCGACGCCGTCGACGCCGACAACGTCCACCTCGGGAGTGGCAATGCCGACGCGCAGGCTGAGCCGCCGGCAGAACCGGCCGGCGCGCCCGCTGATGGCGACAGTGCCGCGGAGGCGGCGACCGAATCGTGAGCGACTACGCGGACCTGACCCGCTTCATCACCGAGCACATCGTGGCCAACAAGGCGGCGGTCACCGTCAGCGCGATCCCGCGCGGCCGCACCACGATCATCGAGGTGACCGTGGCCGAGGAGGACATGGGCAAGGTGATCGGCAAGGGGGGCCGCAACATCGAGGCGATCCGCGCCGTGGTGCGCGCCGCCGGCCTGCGCAAGCACGAGCGCGTCCAGGTGGAACTTGCCGACGCGGGGCGTCATGCCTGAAGCCAGCTCGCCCGCATCCGACCGGGCAGCGCCGGCGCTGCTGCGGGTCGCCCACGTGCGCCGTGTCCACGGCGTCCGCGGTGAGGTGCGGGTGCAGACCCTCGGCGGTGACCTGGGGCGCTTCACTCCGGGGACGTCGCTGCTTGCACAGAGGCATCAGCGAGTGGTCACCGTGCTCTCGTCGCGTCCGCTCGACGGCGACGAATTGCTGCTCGCGTTCGAGGAACTGCCCACGCGCGAAGAGGTGGCCGCTCTGAGCGGTGACTACCTGTGCGTCGAGCCGGCGCGGGCGCGATCGCTCGGCGTGGACGAGTGGTTCGAGTGGCAGCTCATCGGGCTGCGCGCCCTGACGTCCGAGGGCGAGGAGCTCGGCGTCGTCAGCGATGTCGAAGAACAGCCGTCGAGCCACGTGCTCGTCGTAGCCAA
>JANWHI010000084.1 GCA_025450495.1 Candidatus Dormiibacter sp.
GTCGAAGCCGTGGCCGTCGTCGTCGACGTCGAAGTGGAGCTCGCCACCTTCCTCGCGCAGCCGGATCACCGCGCGCGACGCGCCCGCGTACTTCTGCACGTTCTGCAGCGCCTCGAGCACTGAGAAGTACACCGCGGCCTCCACGTCCTGCGAGTAGCGAGCGATGCCGTCCGCGTCGACGGTCACCGGGATGGTGGCCTTGCGCGCCTGCGCGGCGAGCGCGGCGCCGAGCCCCTTGTCGGCGAGCAACGGCGGATAGATGCCGCGCGCCAGGTCGCGCAGCGTGTCCAGCGCTTCATCGGCGTCCGCCTTGAGCTGGTCGAGCGTGACCCTGGCCCTCTCCGGATCGCGCCCCAGCAACATCTCTGCCAGACCGAGCTTCACCTTGAGCGCCACCAGGTGCTGCTGGGCGCCGTCATGGAGGTTGCGCTCGAGCCGGCGACGCTCCTCGTCCTGCGCCGTGACCAATCGCTGGCGCGACGCGCGCAACTCTTCGAGCCGCGCCTCGAGGTCACCGGTCAGGCCGACGTTCTTGAGCACCAGCCCCACCTGCCCGGCCAGGTGACTGAGCAGGTGCTCCTCGACCGGGGTGAGCGGTTCGCCGCTGCGCTTGGTGACGCTCAACGCCCCGAGGAGGTCGCCCTGGTGGCGCACCTCGACCAGGCGGTTGTTGCCGTCGAGCGCCGGCAGGGCGCCGTTGGCGACCGCGATCGGAGCGTGGGTCAGCGAATCAACCGGCCAGACGGCCGCGTCTCGCCACGCGGTTCCGGTGCGCAGCCACACGTCGGCGCGCTGCGCACCGGTACCCTCGGCAAGCACGCGCGCCATCCGGGGCATGACGTCGTCCGCGGCGTACGACTCGGCGACTCTCTCAGAGAATTGCGCCAGCACCTCGTAGGGCGTTGCCCGTTTGCCGTACACGAGCCGGTTGGCGACACGCTGAACCCGTTCACGCACCGGCTGGAATCCCACGGCCACGATGGCGGTGGCCAGGATCGACAGCCCGAGGTTGGGCTTGCCGCCGCCGCCGACGAGCGCCCCGATGCCGACGGCGATGCCGACGTACACCGCGGTGATGAACACCGCCAGCGAACCGTACACCAGGGTGCGGCTGATGACGATGTCGATGTCGTAGAGCCGGTGCTTGAGAATCGCCACACCGGCGGCCGTGGGCAGGGCCACCCCGAAGCCGGCGATGATCGCGGGGTCGAAAGCCCAATCCGGGAGGACGGACCCGGTCAGGAAGCCGAGTGGCAGGCATACCAGCGCTGTGGTGAAGATCGCGTAGGCGATCCACTTCAGCTGCTGTCGCTCGTCACCGGCCGACCGGCGCAGGCGCACCAGCGCAGCTGAGGCCGCGACCAGCAGCACCACAAGGCCGATCGGCCAGATCACGGCCAGACCTCCAGACCCGCCGTTGCCGGTCAGACCGGCCAGGGCGTCAAGACCGGTGGGATTGGACGGCGTTGAGATCCACCCCGCACTGGTCTGTGGGCTCAGAGGGCCGGGCGCGAACACGCCCGCAAAGGTGAAGACGCCGGCAAGGAACGCCGCCGCTGCCACCACCGGTCGCCACCGCCCCGACGGCAGGTGGCCGTCGGGGAGCACAAGAAAAACCATTGCCACGGCACCCGTCGGGAACACCAGGGGGAGTGACCAGCTGTTGAACCAAAGTGCCCAGACCGCACCCGGAACGGCGCCTGGATGGGCGACCAGTCCGAAACGCGCGTACTGGTCCGAAGCGCCCCCCAGGGCGGTGACCAATGCGGCAACCAGAAACAACCAGCCGGTCGCGTTGCGTGGTTGACGCGCGGCAACCAGAGCGCCGACAACGCTCAACCCGATCGGGACGACGATGGCGATGGGGTCGGCGGCATCGAGGTTGGGCAGCGACGCCCTGTTGGCGATGGCCAGAGCGGCTGTGGATGCCGCGGCCGCCACGGTCAAGGTCGCCAGCGCGAGCGCCAGCAGCGTCGTTCCGCGCGGCCGCTCCTGGGAGTGGCTCACGCTACGGCCCCAGCAAGCTGCGACTCCAACGCTGCTCCCAAGCCTTTATCGGCGAGAAGGGGCCGATAGATGCCACGCGCCAGGTGACGCAGCGTGTCGAGCGCTTCATCGGCGTCGCCCTTGAGCTGGGCGAGGGCGGCCCTCGCCTTCTGTGGATCCCCGCTCGCCAGCATCTCTGCCATTTCCAGCTTCACTTTGATGGCCACCAGGTGTTGCTGGGCGCTGGTGCGGCGCTGTGGTGCGCCGTCGATCACGCCTCCACCACCACAAGGGCCGCTCCCACGCGGTACGCACCGACCGGCGTCTGGCGGCCCTTGACGAGCGCGGGCTCGAGACGTTCGGCATCCGGCGGCTCGGGCAGGGCGGCGAAGGTGGGTTCACTGAGGACCGTCTGGCCGCCCTCGGCCCACTGCTGCAACCGCTGCGCCAGGTTGACCGCGTCGCCGACCACCGAGTACTCGAGACGTTCATCGGACCCGAGCAGCGCTGCCGCCACATCCCCGGTGGACACCCCGATGCCGAGCTGAAAAGCCGGCAGCCCGGCAGCCGCCCAGCGCTCGTTGAGCTCCGCCTGGCGCGCGTGCATCACCTGGGCCGCCGCCACCGCGCGCTCGCACTGGTCCGGCTGTGCAAAGGGCGCGCCGAACACGGCCATGACGGCGTCGCCCACGAACTGCATCACTGTGCCGTGCTCGGCAATCAGCGCGTTGTTCATCTCGGCACGGTGCGCATGGAGCTGGCCGGCGAGCACGCTGGGGTCGGCCATCTCGGCGATCGTCGAGTAGCCGCGGATGTCCGACATCAGCACGGTGACGGTGAGCCTCTCGGTCTCGCCGGGCCGCACCCCCTGTTCGCGCAGCTTCTGGGCGAGACCGCCGGGAAGCATGCGGCTGAGGCTCTCGCCCTGCTCCTCGCGGTCGACGATCGCCTTGTGGAGCAGCTTGAGCCGCTGCAGCGCGCCGTGGGTGCCGCCGCTCGCCTCCTGCGCCAGCTTGAGGAAGAGCGCCTCGATGTCCGATGACACAGCCTCGGGCGTGGACCGCAGGCTGACCGCGATCGCCTTGATGGGCTTGCCCTCGGCCACCATCTGCAGGAGGCGCTCCTCGACATCGCCGAGCCCGGCCGCGTCGGTCACCGGCTTGGTGAGCGAGTTGACGATGCGGGGGTCGAGCATCGAGCCGCCGGTGCTCACCTCGCGGCCGGCGCGCGCCAGCTGGTCGCCCTCGGCAACGCGATCCTTGAGCAGGTAGGCGTACCCGGCGGCGCCCTCGCCGAGCAGCGCGATGGCGTATTCCGGTTCGTCGTACTGCGACAGGATGACGATGCCGGTGCCCGGGTACTGCTTGCGGATCAGGCGTGCCGCGGCGATGCCCTCGTCGGCGAAGTTCGGCGGCATGCGGATGTCGGTGACCACCACCTGGGGCGTGAACTCGTCGGCGCCGGCGATCAGCTCGTCGTAGTCACCGGCGACAGCGACGACGTCGATGTCGCCGCCGGCGAGCAGGAGAGCGCGAACCCCCTCGCGGACAATCAGGTTGTCATCGGCCAGGACAACACGGATGGACGCGTCGGATGGCATTGCCTGACTGTAGGCACAGCTGGAGCGTCCGCAAATGAGGCGAACACCACACCTGGCGGCGGTGAACACCACCGTCGTGGCTCGCGGCCCCACCCTCGACCGACGGCGCAGCTGGTGGGAAGGTGAGCCCCAGGAGGTACCAGGAATGCGAATGGAAGCGTCGGTCACGTCGATCTCGTGGATCCCTTCCGAGGCGATCGAGGGGATGAGCAAGCTGCCGTTCGAGATGGGGCTTGCCCACTACGACCAGGCGCCCCCCGACCAGGTGGATGACCTCGACGAGCTGCGTGAGGCCGATCGTTTCCGTTTCGCCAACAGGCTGCGCTGCTGGATCGACGTCGACGACGGACGCATCGGGGGACACGGGTACAGCGGCGGTGGCCAGATCGGCTCGACCACGTTGCGCCTGGGGGGCAGGATGGCGACCTTCGCAGCCGTGGCCTTCCCCGATCGACAGCAACCACCCGTCCTGTCCGCCGACTCGGTGCGGTTCGTGCAGACGACCGGGGGGCGAACCGGGGTACCCATGCCCAGACGGGTGAACCATCCGCCCTTCGTCCAGGTCTCGGCGCCACTCGCCTGGACGACCCTGGCCCTGACGCTGCACGCCGATGGCAGCTGCTCACACGAGCTGGTCGGCGCCAGCCCCTTCCCCCGCCACTGGATCTACGACCACGGCCAGCGGCTGGTGCAGAAGTCGGGGTTGGTGGACTTCAAGGATTGGTCGCGGCGCGCCTTCGGCTCACACACACCCTGGGGCGATGAGGACTCGCCGGCGCTGGTCAGCGAGGTGGAGACCGCATTGGAACGCGAGCTGTCGACGCACATCATGCGCGGCGGCAAGCCGTCGATCAGCAAGGTCGCCGAGGGCAGGACAATCGTCGATGAGGGCGACGAGGGTGCCGACGTGTTCCTGGTGCTCGACGGCGTGGTGGCGGTCGAGGTCGGCGGCGAACCGCTGGCACAGCTGGGTCCGGGAGCCGTGCTCGGCGAGCGCGCGCTTCTCGAGGGAGGCCGGCGCACTGCCACGCTGCGCGCGGTCACCCAGTGCCGCATCGCCACCATCGGTGGCGAGCAGCTCGACCCCGGCCAGCTGGCAGAGCTCTCGTCCGGGCACCGTCGCGAGGAGCGCTGACCCCGCTACGGCTTGGGCGGACGGCGCAGGGCCGCGGGCAGGGACATGGCGCCGGCGCCGAACGAGCCCATGACGTCGTCGGGGTTGGAGAGCGCGCAGCGGCGCAGTGACAGGCATCCGCAGCCGATGCACGAGGTCAGGCCGTCGCGAAGGGCCACCAGGCCGTCGATCTGGGCGTCGAGGCGGCCTCGCCAGGAGTGCGACAGCCGCGCCCAGTCGGCCTTGGTCGGCGTCCGGCTCTCGGGCAGGGTGGCCAGGGCCTCGCGCACCTCGTCCAGGGTGAGGCCGACGTTCTGGGCAGCGCGAATGAAGGCGAGCCGGCGCAGCACGCTGCGCTGGTAGCGGCGCTGGCCTCCCGGCGACCTCGCCGCCTGGATGAGGCCCTCCGACTCGTAGTAGCGCACCGCCGAGGTGGCGAACCCGGCTCGCTGCGCCACCTCTCCCACCGTCAGCTCATCAGATCGGTTCAGTGGCTGGCTTGACTTCAAGTTCACTTCAACTTGTAGGATGCGCTCATGCAGACCTCCACGTCAAGCAACGCTTCCCCGACCCCGGTGGCGCTGGTCACCGGCGGGTCGCGCGGCCTCGGCCGGGCGCTGACGGCGGAGCTGGTGCGCGCGGGGTGGCGGGTGATCGTGGATGCGCGCGGCGCCGGCCGCCTGGCCGCGGCGGTTGCTGACATCGATGGCGGCAACACCGTGGTCATCGTGCCCGGCGACGTCGCCGACCCGCGCCACCGCCTCGACCTGGCGGCCGCGGTGGCCGAGGCAGGCGGGCTCGACCTGCTGGTCAACAACGCCAGCATGCTCGGTCCCAGCCCTCAGCCGCTGCTTGCCGAATACCCGCTGCCGATCCTGGAGCAGGTCTACGCGGTCAACATCATCGCGCCGCTCGCACTGTTCCAGCTGGTGCTGCCGCACCTGCGGGCCGGCGCGTGCGTCGTCAACGTGTCATCGGACGCTGCGGTGGAGGCGTACGAGGGCTGGGGCGGGTACGGGTCGTCGAAGGCGGCCCTCGACCAGGTCACGGCGATCATCGGCGCCGAGAACGTGGGGCTGCGGGTCTACGCGTTCGATCCCGGGGACATGAACACCGACCTGCACCAGCAGGCGTTCCCAGGGGAGGACATCAGCGACCGGGCAGCACCGGAGAGCGTCGTTCCCTCTTTGCTGCGCCTGATCACCGGCGACCTGCCCAGCGGCCGCTACCGCGTCAACGACGTGAAGCTCGAGGCGCCGCTGTGATCCTCGCGCAGCCGGCGACGCGGTCAGGCAAGGCGCGGTTTGCCATCCCCGCCGGCGGCGAGGCAACCGCACCGGCCGAGCGGCGTGGGCGTCGCCGCGACGGCGTCCGCCGGCTGGTGGCAC
>JANWHI010000085.1 GCA_025450495.1 Candidatus Dormiibacter sp.
GCCGTCGACCGCCTGGTGGTGGCGGTGCCCGCCCGCTTGGGCGTCGCGCTCGCCCCCGCTTCGACCGGCGGCGCTGAGTCGGTGCTCCGTGGGGCCGACGCGGCCATGTACTGGGCAAAGGTGCAGGGCAAGGGTGGGTACGAGGTCTACGACGCCGGCATGCTCGAGGGCAGCGGACGCCGTCTGCAGGTGCGCACGGAGCTCGAGCGGGCGCTCAGCGACGGCGACCTGCGCGTCCACTATCAGCCGATCGTCGACCTCCGCAGCGGCGAGGTGCGCGGCGTCGAGGCTTTGGTGCGATGGGAGCACCGCGAACGCGGATGGATCATGCCCGGTGATTTCATCGGCATCGCCGAGGAGACCGGGCTGATCGTCGAGGTGGGAGCGTTCGTGCTCCGTGAAGCGTGCGCCCAGCTGAAGAGCTGGGAGAGCTCGATGCGGCTGCACGACGACTTCCAGCTGCACGTCAACGTCTCGCACCGCCAGCTGCGCAGCGACCACGTCATCGACGACGTGCGCCGGATCCTCGCCGAGACGGGATTGGCGGCGCGTCGCCTGGTCATCGAGATGACCGAGAGCTTCGTCGGCGAGCACGGCGACGTGGCCGGCGAGCGAATGCGTGAGCTCAAGTCGATCGGGGTCGGGCTGGCCATCGACGACTTCGGCACCGGCTACTCGTCGCTGGCCATCCTCCAGGACATGCCCTTCGACATCCTCAAGGTGGATCGCGCGTTCATCGACGACCTCGATGGGGACAGGCGGCGGCGCGCCTTCACGGCGGCGATCTTCGGGCTGGGAGACACACTCGGCCTGCAGATGATCGCCGAGGGGGTCGAGCGTGAGGAGCAGCGCGCCTCCCTGCTCACGCTCGGTTGCACCCTGGCCCAGGGATTCCTCTTCTCGCACGCGCTCCCCGGCGACCAGATCGCCGAGATGCTGCGTGGCCAGGCGCCGGCCGCCGGCGTGGTGCCGCTCCGTCTCCTCGCCTAGTACTGGTCCTCGGGCCGGCTCTCGTCGTCGTCGGCGTCGGCGTCGTCCTCGGCGACGCCGGCCACGGTCGCCGGCTCGAACTCGTCGTCGAGCTCCTGCATCCCGGCGAGCTCGTCGCCGTCGGCGGCCGATGCCCGCGACTCGGTGACCAGGTCGTCGTCGGCTTCTCCGAAGCCCTCGTCATCGATTCCCCGCTCGGAGAGCAGCGATTCCTTGGCGTATGGACGGAACTCGTCGCGCCGCGCGTTGCGCGAGATGGGGAACGAGGACTTGCGCGAGTTCTCGGGCGCCTGGAAGATCTCCCGCACGATCAGCTCGATCTTGTCGTCCTCGACGCGCGACACCGCCGCCGAGTAGCGGTTGCCGCTCTCGATGAGAGGGCGGAGGCGTCCGCTCAGCTTGGACTCGACGGCGCCGAGGGCGACGCCGCGGGAGGTCTCGGCGAGCAGCTGGGTTCCGGAGGCGATCAGCTCGACGGTGTCGCCCGGGGTGACGGCCACGCCGACAGCTCCCGCGCCCGGCGACCGGGCCAGCACGGTGCGCCCGCTCTTGCCCGGCTCCTCGGTGAAGAGGTCCACGTCGATCACCCCGGCGGCGGCCGCGGGGCGGGCACGCGCGTCGAGCAGCGCCCCGATCCGGCGCACCTGCTTCTGGGCGATGAGGTTGAGCTCGTTGAGCTTGAGCGACGACTGATACGCCGCCAACGCTTCCTGGAGGTTGCCCAGCTCGCTCTTCGCCTTGCCCAGCCGGTTGTATGCCTCCTCGTTGGCGCCGTGACGCTCGATGAGAGCCTCGTTGATGGCGACGGCGTCCGCCCAGCGACTCTCGAGCGCGGCTGCGATCGACTCTTCCACGTACAGCCCGCGAGGCTTGACGTGCTCTGTGTCGGCCAACAGTCATCCCCCAAAGATTCCCAGACGGGTTCGCTATGATACCGGCTCAGTGCGGCGTTCTCGTTTGTCCCAATCCCTGTGACTCGCGTCATCTCGATCGCGAACCAGAAGGGCGGCGTCGGCAAGACGACGACCGCGGTCAACCTGGCCGCTGCGCTCGCCGAGAAGGGTCCGCGAGTCCTTGCCGTGGACCTCGATCCGCAGGGACACCTCACCATCAACATGGGCTGCAGGCGTCCCGACGACCTCGAGCTGTCGGTGTACAACGTGCTCACTGATCACCGCGTCGAGGTGGCCGAGGTGCGTCTGCGGTCGGATGCCATGAAGCTGGATTTCCTTCCAGCCAACATCGAGTTGAGTGGCGCCGAACTGCAGTTGGTGACCGAGTTCGGTCGCGAATCGGTTCTCAAAGACAAGCTCGAACCGGTGCTCGACGAGTACGACTACGTGGTCATCGACTGCCCACCGTCGCTGGGGCTGCTCTGCGTCAACGCCCTGGTGGCGTCGACGGATGTGATCATCCCATTGCAGTGCGAGTACTTCGGCATGAAGGGCATGCAGCAGCTGCAGCGCACCATCGATCGCGTGCGCGCCAAGCTGAACCCGACGCTGCACATTGCCGGCATCCTCCCCACCATCTACAAGTCGCGCACCCTGCACAGCCAGGAGGTGCTCGAGCTGGTGCGCGAACGCTACGGTGACGAGGTGTTCGACATCACCGTCGACTCGTCGATCCGCTTCGCGGAGACGCCGCTCGCCGGCCAGTCGATCCTGCAGTACGCCACGGCGTCACCGGGAGCACGCGCCTATCGCGCGCTCGCCACGGCGGTCATGGAGCAGGACGTGCCGGGAACCGCCGAGGTGCGCGGCACCAGCACGCGGGTGAAGGCGGGCCAGGCGTGATGAAGGGCTTCCGCCGCGCCCAGCTGCGCGGGTCGGAGGAGCTGTTCCGGACCACGGACGGCACGCCTGCGCAGGAGGACCTGCTGCGTGTGGAGGTGCCGGCCGAGCCGCGACCGGTGCCCGCCTCGCCGGCGCACAACCAGCGTTCGGTGCGGCTCAGCAACGAGGAGATCGAGCTCCTCGCCGACGCCGTCCAGCACCTCAAGTTCCCCCATCAGCAGAGCGGGCGGCCGTCGATGGAGCGTTTCGAGCAGCTCGAGGCGCTCCGCGCCAAGTTGCTCCACAACCTCTGACCACCTCGGCGCGTCCTGGGCGCCGTTGAGAGTGGACGTCGGCGAGACGATCCGGGTCGAGTCCGCGGAGCAGTGGCGGGACTGGCTTGCCCGCCACCACGCCGACCGTCGTGAGATCTGGCTGGTCAACGACCGCAAGGGACCGGGCCACCGGACCCTCGACTACGACGCCACGCTCGACGAGGCGACCTGCTTCGGCTGGGTCGACGGGTTGGTCCGCGGGCTCGACCGGGCCCATTTCCTGGTGCGGTGGACGCCGCGGCGGCCACGGAGCAACTGGACGGAGGGGAATCGCCAGCGTGCCCGCCGCCTGTTCGCCGCGTCACGCATGGCGCCGGCAGGGCTGGCGGCGCTGCCGCCCGACCTTCGGGCTGACCTCGGCCCGGGGGCTTGACAGGTTGTGATCGGTCAATCAATAATCACCCGGTGATGACCACCGCCGCCGCTCCCCGCACCCGGATGACCGCCGACGAGCGTCGCGAGCAGGTGATCGCGGCGGCCGTCCACGAGGTCGCCGAGCAGGGGTACCAGGCGGCGAGCACGGCGGCGATCGCGCGACGCGCCGGGATCTCGCAGCCGTACATCTACGCCCTCTTCCCCAGCAAGCAGGACCTGTTCCTCGCGGTGCACGACCTCGTCATCGGCCGCATCCAGCGCGCCTTCGCGCAGGCGGCGGAGGGCGGCGGCACACCCGCCGAGAAGCTCGACCGCATGGGTGAGCTCTACCCGACGCTGATCGCGGACCGATATGCGCTCCTCGTCCAGTTGCAGACCTACGCCACCGGTGACCCCGTCATCCAGGCTCACGGCGCAAGCGGGTTCCGCTGCTTGTACGACGAGGTGGTGCGACTCTCCGGCGCCCAACCGGTGGAGGTGTCGCTCTTCTTTGCCTGCGGGATGCTGGCCAACGTCACCACCGCTCTCGGGCTGCAGGAGATCTGCGCTCCCCTGTTCGAGGCCTCTGTTCACGGAGCCGCTCCGGCACCCGCGTAAAAAATTTGTCCGCTCAAATGATCGGTCCATCAATAAGGAGTCCGCAGATGACCACCGCACGTCGCACCGGCTGGACCCTCGCACTCGTCTCGGCAGCCCTTTTCATGGTGACCCTCGACAACCTGGTGGTCACGACGGCGTTGCCGAGCATCCATCGCGACCTCGGCGGCGGCATCGACAGCCTGGAGTGGACCGTCAATGCCTACACGCTGAGCTTTGCGGTTCTGCTCCTCACCGGCGCAGCGCTCGGTGACCGGTTCGGCAGGCGGCGCATGTTCAGCCTCGGGCTGGCCATCTTCACGCTCGGCTCAGCCGCCGCGGCGCTGGCGCCGAGCATCGGCGCGCTGATCGGCGCCCGAGCCCTCCAGGGGGCAGGCGGCGCGCTGGTGACCCCGCTGACGCTGACCCTGCTCTCCGAAGCGTTCCCCGCGGGACGTCGCGGCGTGGCGCTCGGCATCTGGTCGGGCATCAGCGGTCTGGGCGTCGCCCTGGGGCCGGTCGTCGGCGGCGCCGTGGTGGACGGCATCTCATGGCACTGGATCTTCTGGCTCAACGTGCCCATCGGGCTCGCGGTGGCCCCCCTGGCCCGGATCCGCCTCTCCGAGAGCTTCGGGCCGGCCGGCCGGGTCGACCTGCCCGGCCTGCTCCTGGCCAGCGCCGGCCTCTTCGGTGTCGTCTTCGGCCTGGTGCGGGCCAACGCGCTGGGGTGGACGAGCACCACGGTGCTGGCGTCGCTGCTGGGGGGCGCCGTCCTGGTTGCCGCGTTCGTTGCATGGGAGAAGCGGGCGACTTCCCCGATGCTGCCGCTGCGGTTCTTCCGCAGCCGCGCGTTCACGGCCACCAACGCGGTCTCGCTGGCCATGTACTTCGGGATGTTCGGGTCGATCTTCCTGCTCGCCCAGTACTTCCAGGTCGTCCAGCACTACTCGCCGTTGCAGGCCGGGCTGCGCACCCTGCCGTGGACGGCCATGCCGATGATCGTCGCGCCGATCGCCGGCGTGCTCTCTGACCGGATCGGCAGCCGGCCACTGATGTTCACGGGCCTGGCACTGCAGTCGGGCGCGCTGGCCTGGCTGGTGACGGTGCTGGCGCCGGGCACCCCGTACACCTCGTTCATCGGTCCGTTCGTCCTGGCCGGCGCGGGCATGGCCATGGTGTTCGCGCCCGCGGCCAACGCGGTGCTGTCGGCGGTCCGTCCCGGCGAGGCGGGGCAGGCGTCGGGCGCCACCAACGCCATCCGCGAGCTCGGCGGAGTGCTCGGCATCGCCGTGCTCGCCTCGGTGTTCGCGGCGGCCGGTGGCTACGCCAGCCCGGCCATCTTCGTGGCGGGACTGAGGCCCGCCGTCGTGGTCGGAGCTGCGGTTCTCGGCGCCGGCGCGATCGCGGCCCTGGCGGTGCCCGGACTGCGCCGGCGTGAC
>JANWHI010000086.1 GCA_025450495.1 Candidatus Dormiibacter sp.
CGTGCCCTGGCGCACCCGCAGGTCGCGGATCCCGGCCTCCTCGCCGCCCTGGGCGCGTTTCAGCCAGTGGGCCGAGGGGTCGAGGAGGTCGCGAAGCACTCGCTCGGGCGCGCGCGTGGTCACCGACACCCGTCCGTCGATCGCAACCCTGTCGACCGCGGGGATCCGGGCGAGCGCGTCGACATCGACCCCGTGCGGCGCATCGAACTCGATGGTCGTTCCCGGGGAGTGGGCGGCGATCAGCCGCGCCGGGATGTCGAGCGCCACGATCTTGCCGTGGTCGATGACCGCGACGCGTGCGCAGAGTCGCTCCGCCTCCTCCATGTTGTGTGTGGTCAGCACCACTGTCTTGCCGCGCTGCCGCACCCCTTCGATGACGTCCCAGATGTTCAGCCGCGCCTGCGGGTCGAGCCCGGTGGTCGGCTCGTCGAGGAAGACCACCTCGGGGTCGTTGACAAGCGCCAGCGCGATCGACAGCCGCTGCATCTGGCCGCCGGACAGGTCGGTTGCGTAGGTGCCGGCCTTCTCCTCGAGGTCGAACTCCTCGAGGGCGTCATCGGTGGCGCGCGCGGTGGGGAAGAGGGCGGCGAAGAGATCGATCGCCTCGCGCACCTTGGTCAGTGGCGGCAGGGCGGTGGCCTGCAGCTGCACCCCGATCCGTGCCTTGATGGCGCGGGCGTCGCGCACCACGTCCGACCCGAGCACGGTCGCGCTTCCCCCGTCAGGGGCGCGAAGGCCCTCGAGCATCTCCATGGTGGTGGTCTTGCCCGCGCCGTTGGGCCCGAGCATGCCGAAGACCTCGCCACTTTCGACGCTGAAGCTGACCCCATCGACGGCGACGAGATCCCCGTAGCGCTTGACCAGGTCGCGGGCTTCGATCACCGCCATCGGGCCGGAGTATGCTCGACGGGGCCGTCGAGGCCGCCTGCCCGGGTCAGTGAGCGCTGGGCGACCCGGTCACGGCTTGCAGCGGCGTCGGCGTGGCCAGGCCGAGCTCGATCGCGGTCTGGCGGTGGGCGAGGAGAAGGGCGTCGTCGGGGCGGGTGCCGCCGTCGCGGCCGCGCACCACCAGGATGTCGAGCAGGTTGTCGACACGCCACTCCACGGTGATCTCGACGACGCGCACGCCGCTGTTCGGGTCGGTGAGCACGCGGCTGGTGGCGTGGGCTGCGTCCCCCAGGCTGCCGGTCGAGATCGCGACGGCGCCGGCGATGGCGTCGAGCCTGGCGATGTCGCTGCCGTATGGCACCGCGGCGCCGGCTGCGCTGGCGAACTCCGCAACCGTGTCGCCGATCTGGACTGGCCCGTTGACCACGGCGAGATTGCTGGCGGCGCGGAAGAAGTCCACCGCGGCAGCGCCGGTGAATCCCGCCGTCGCCAGCTCGCTGGCCCTAGGTGCGTCACCCGCGGCGAGGGTGGTGATCGACAGCGCATGCGCGGGCGTGTCGACGCTGAAGTCCGGGGCGACCAGCTGGTCGAGGGTGAGCAGATACGTCGCCGGGACTGCCTGCAGCGTCGCCGCGGACATGGCGGTGGCACACCCGGCGGTGGCGGCGACCACCAGAATCGCGACACTGCAGGCGGCGCGCACCGCCGTCAGTCCTGGCGGATCGCCGACACGATGCTGCTGCGCGACACGCGTATCGCCGGAACCACCGTGGCGATGATGCTGCCGCCCACCACCGCGCTGACGACCGCGATCGCCGTGGTCAGCGGGAACACGAAGTCGGGCGCGAAGCCCGGGGTGGCCACGGCGCGCAGCATCCCCAGCACCACGGCGCACCCGGTGAGCAGGCCGAGGACGGCACCGCTGGCGGCGAGCACTGCGGCCTCGGTGAGCACCATGCGTCGCGCTCCGACACGATCGAGTCCCACAGCGCGCATCATGCTCAATTCCCGCGCGCCCTGGCGGATGTTGACGGTCAGGGTGTTCACCACGGCGATCATGGACATGACCAGCGCCACCACAGCCACCGCGAGGAGGAGGGCCAGCGCGTGGTTCAGCGCGCGCGCTGCGCTGGCCCGTACGTCGTCCACGGTGACAGCGCTGAGACCGAGCTGCGCCGCGTTGGTGCTCACCGCGCCGGTGTTGCCGTTGGTCACGATGTCGAGGTCGTCGAAGCCGGAGGCGTTGTTGCCGAAGTACGAGAGCGCCTGCTGCCTGTCCATGATCAGTGACTCGTCACCGTTGCCAGAAGGGAACGAGTGGTCGACGATGCCGGCCACCAGGAACGAGACGGTTCCCTTGCTCGTGACCAGGGGCACCGACGAGCCGAGCAGCCAGCCGTGCGCGGACGCGAACCCGCTGGGAGCGAGCAGCGCCGGTCCGTCGCTGATGGCACGCAGTGCATCGGCGCGCGCCGGCGTGGTCACGTGGAGCGCGCCGCCGCCCTGGTAGTAGGCGGTGGAGATGGTGGTCACCGCGAGGACCGAGCTGCCACTGGCAACCGACATGAAACGCAGAGGAAGCGCCGCGCGGACGCCCGGCGCCTGCGCGAAGGACGCCGCGACGGTGTCGGTCTGCGCCACCGGGCTGCGCACCACCATGTCGCCGTTGAAGAGCTGCGACACCCAGGCGTTGCCACCGGCGACGGCGCCTGCCGTGAGGGCGCTGACCGCGACCGAGCACGCCACGCTGATGGTCAGCCCACTCAAGGTCAACGCGGTGCGGTTGCGCCGCCGCACCAGGTTGCGGGTGGCGACGAATGCCTTGGGCGTGAAGAGCGAGGCGATGGCGCCGACCAGCCATGCCGTCCAGGGAGCCAGCACCGGGAGAGCGCAGAGCACCCCGGCGATCACCATGACGGTGCCGAAGGCCGCGGCGGTGCTGCTGCCGGTGATGAACAGCACCACGCCGGCCAGCAGGGCAAGCGGCGTCAGGCTGATCGGGAACGGTGCGATCCGTTCGCGTTCTGCGCTTGGGTGCGGGCGCAGCCCGGCGAGGATGGAGCGCCTGCCGGGACCGAGCGCGGGGATGGCGCCGCCGACCAGCGCCGCCAGCGAGCCGGCGAGCGCGGCGAGCAGCAGCTGGACGGCGCTGATGTCGAGCGACGGGACCGGCAGGTCAGAGGGCGTCAGCCATCCTTCGAGCACGGCGGCAAGCCCGCTCCCGGCGAGCAGGCCGACGGGAATCGCGGCCGCAGTGACGATGGCCACCTCGAGAAGGAAAACGCGGAACACCTGTCGCGACGAGGCGCCGGCGGCGCGAAGCAGGCCGACCTCCCGGCGCCGCTCATTGGCCGCCAGGGCGACGCTGTTGGCCGTGGCACCGGCGCCGACCACGACGCTGAGCACGGTGACCAGCAGCAGCAGAGGCTGCACCTCACCGAGCGGCGAGCTGACCCTGGCGACGGGGTTGACGGTGGTGATCGGCACCCCGACCGTGGACTGCACCTCGTCGGCGACACGGGTTGGATCGGCGCCGGCGGTGAGGTGGAGCGCGACAAACGCGGTGCGCAGTCCGAGGCGGAACTGCTCGAGCATCGAGGTCTCGGTGACATAGATGCCGCTGCGGGTGAAGCTGGTGGGGCCGTTGGTCGCGAAGCCGACGATGGTGAAGCTGTCCGGCCCGGTGGTGGTGGTCAGCTCGATGGCATCGCCGAGCGCAAGCGGCCTGCTGTGCGCGGCCGACGCGAGCAGGCCGGCGAGGCCCTGGTCGACGACGACCTCGGTGTGGCTGTTGGCTGCCGGCATACGGCCCGACGCCAGCGACACCCGGCGCAGCGCGACGTTGCCATCACGCACGGCGACAAGGTCGACCGTTGTCCCGTTGACATCGTCAGGGCTGGCCCTTGCGATGACGCGCTTGTGGTACAGCGGCACCGCGTCGGCGACACCGGGCAGCGTCCGCAGCGTGGCCGCGGCGTCCGCGGTCAGCCCGGTGCCGGCGGTGACGCGAACGTCGAGGCTCGACGATCCCGCCGATGCCTGCGCAGCCGAGCGCGACTCGGCGTCGAGCCCGCTGACGGTGACCGCGACACCGAGGATGACGGCGATGCCGAGCGCTACCGCGCAGAGATTGAGCAGCGAGGGGAGCGGCCGGCCCCGGATGGCGCGCACGGCGAGCGCCCAGGTCAGGCTCACAGGTCGACCTTGTCGAGCCGCTCCACGAGCAGGCCGATGACGGCGCCCTCGTCGGCGCCGGCGCTGTGGTCGAGACGCACCTCATCGACGATCTCACCGTCGCGCATCAGCAGGACGCGATCGGCGTGGGAGGCAACGCGCGCGTCGTGGGTGACCAGGATCGTGGTCTGCTGCTCGCTGCGGCAGAGGCGGGCGAGCAGGGCCATGACCTCGTGGCCACTGGTCCAGTCGAGGTTGCCGGTTGGCTCGTCGGCGAGCAGAAGCGCGGGCGCGGCCGCCAGGGCTCGGGCGATCGCCACGCGCTGCTGCTCGCCGCCGGAGATCTCCTCGGGGCCGTGTCCCTGCAAGCCGTGCAGGTTGAGCTCCTTCATCAACACCGAGACGCGATCGCCGATGGCGCGGCGGCTGACCCGGGCTTCGCGATATCGGCGCGGGCCCTCGTTGCGCAGCCGCAGCGGCAGGGCGACGTTCTCGGCGGCGGTGAGGTTGGGGAGCAGGTTGAAGAATTGGAAGACGAAGCCGATGCGGTCGCGGCGGAATGCCGAGAGAGCGGCATCATCGAGGTCGTACAACGAGCAGCCGTCGACGGCGACGGTGCCGCTGTCCGGCGGCTCGAGGCCGCCGAGGATGTGCAGCAGCGTGCTCTTGCCGCAGCCGCTGGGCCCCATCAGCGCGACGAAGTCGCCGCGCTCGACCTCGAGCGAGACGCCTCGGAGGACGTCGCGTGGCGGGCGGCTGATGCGATAGGACTTGACAAGGTTGCTGGCGACGATCACCGCGGTTGCTGCGGGCGCTGGCACGGGCGTGGTCATGGTTGTCATCTGGAGTCCTCGGCTCTGTGGTTGGGCGACGGAGCGGATGGGGTGCACCACCCGCACGGGTGGACGACGTCAGCTGATGAGGTAGCTCTCCAGCACCGCCTCGATGGAGTCGAAGAGCAGTCCGCCGTTGGTGTCTGGGAGGGGGGGCACGGTCAGCGATGGCAGCGGCGGCGGCGTTGGCGTCGGGGCAGGGGTCGGGGTGGCGGCCGGCACCGCGGGTGGCGGCACGACGACAGTCGTCGTCGCGGGCGGCTGCACAGGTGCCGCTGGGCCGGGGACGTTGCGGGGCGGGCTCGGCGGGGCGGGCGGCTTCGGTGGTGGCGGGGGAGGTGGTGGCGGCGGCGGCGAGCCGAGCTGGGCGAACTCCTCGGAGAACATCCACACCCCGGCGTAGCTGCCGCAGCTGCATGTCCAGACGCGTGAGCCCGAGGTGGCGGAGCCGACCCCGAGCGAGGTGAAGTTGCCGTTGAGGATGTTGGCGCGGTGGTCGGGGCTGTTCATGAACGCGGAGTTGATCGCAGCCACGCCGCCACCGTTCCAGCCGATGTTCTCGCCCGCGGATCGGTAGTTGATGCCGAAGGCATGCATCATCGAGAAAACCAGCTGACCGCAGCCGAGGATCGGATGCGCAAAGTAGTTGCGGTTGATCATGTCCACGGAGCGACCGAGGACTGTGAGGCCGGGGCAGCCGCCATAACGCCCGCCTTCGCCGACGGCGCTGAGCGTGCCGTTCCAGCTCAGCGCGCGCACTCCGTTGCTGGCCCGATCCTGGTTGGTGTAGCTGAAGAGAGCAGAGTCGGCGCCCCCATCGGCGCGCACCGGGGTCGCGGTGCCCACCGCGTGCAGCGCCGCGATGACCACGCCCGCGAGAACCGCGGTGTAGGTGCTGGTGATGGCAACGCGGCGCCACGTCCGGGGCTCGGGTGCCGGCTGGTCATCCCCAGCGCGGACGGCAGCCGCGGAGGCGGCGAGCGCGTCCCATCGGTCGGTCTCACAGACAGCAGTGGTTCCCTTCATAAGCATCACGAATACCGCACCCCTGCGGGCGTGTGGTGGCCCGGTAACGATTCGTAACCGTGATGTCTGAGATCCGTCGACCGGGGCGGTCGGCCTGTTGCCGGGAGGGCTCGCGATGTGGTGGGTGTGCGCTTCGGCTTGACAGGATCGTTGCAAGGTCCGCGCGGTCGTGCGAGCAGCGAGAACTAGCCTGTGTCAGGAGGTCATTTGTCAGAAGGAGACGCGCCGGATGTCGCTACTCGACCGGGTGCAACGCAAGGCAGAGGAAGGGTCGCCACCTCCGTCGAGCGACGACGCGACAACGGCAACGTCGGCCGTCGAACCCGATCGGGCCGCAGCCGCGCCAAGCCAGGAAGCGCCACCGACCTTTCAGACGCCTGACGTACCCACCCGCGAGGAGCTGTCTGCGCTGACCGGGTGGCAGGTGCGGCACGCGCCGCCGTCGCAGCTTCCCACCGATGCGCCCGCTGCCGCCACGCTCGCCCCGGCGAACGCGTCCGGCGGTGCGCCCAGCCTCTCCGTCCAGCCCTTCGGCCAGGCGGCCAGGGCAGCGGTGCCGGCGCCCACCGCCGCCGAGAACGCCACCCACGCGCCCGCCAACGGCAATGCGCCCGTGCCCCTGCGCCCGCGCTCCGCGCCTCCGTTGATGATGCGCACGGGAGCGGGTTCGGGCGAGCCTTCTGACGCGCCGCGGCAGCAGTCGTCGCTGCTGAGCCGCACCGCGCTCGCGCGCGGCCCGCTCTCCAAGCCGGGATCGAACAACCTCTACTCGCAGCTGCGCAGCAAGGTGCACCAGCGCCTCGTCGAGGAGCTGGCCGGCAACGCCAACACCGCGCCACCGGAGCAGGTGCGCCAGCGCATCGGCGAGCTGGTCAACGAGATGGTGGCCGAACAGAACCTCTCGATGACCCGCCAGGACAAGCTCCGGGTGATCGAGACCGTCATCGACGATGTTCTCGGCCTGGGTCCGCTCGAGGGGCTGCTCCACGACCCAGAGATCACCGAGATCATGATCAACAAGCACAACCAGATCTACGTCGAGGTGCACGGCAAGCTGAGCCTCAGCCCGGTGACGTTCGAGAACAACGACCAGCTGATGCAGGTGATCGACCGCATCGTCAGCAGCATCGGCCGGCGCGTCGACGAGTCGTCGCCGATGGTGGATGCGCGTCTCAAGGACGGCTCGCGTGTCAACGTGATCATCCCCCCGCTGGCGCTGCGCGGGCCCACGCTCACCATCCGTAAGTTCGCCAAGGAAGCGTTCACCGTCCAGGACCTGGTGGACTTCGGGACGATCACCGAGGACATGGTTCGCTTCCTGCGAGCGTGCGTCCGTGGACGGCTCAATGTCATCGTCAGCGGTGGCACCGGCTCAGGCAAGACCACGACCCTCAACCTGCTCTCCAGCTTCATCCCCGAGGACGAGCGCATCGTGACCATCGAGGACGCCGCCGAGCTCCAGCTCCGCCAGGAGCACGTGGTCACACTCGAGACCAGGCCGGCCAACATCGAGGGACGCGGCCGCGTGTCGATCCGCGAGCTTGTGATCAACTCCCTGCGCATGCGGCCGGACCGCATCGTCATCGGTGAGTGTCGCGGTGGCGAGGCGCTCGACATGCTCCAGGCGATGAACACCGGGCATGACGGCTCGCTGACCACCCTCCACGCCAACAACGCGAAGGAGTGCATCGGCAGGCTCGAGACACTGGTGCTCATGGCCGGGGCCGAGCTGCCATCTCGCGCCATTCGCGAGCAGATCGGCTCGGCGGTCAACATCATCGTGCAGCAGTCGCGCATGCGCGATGGCACCCGCAAGGTCGTCAGCATCACCGAGGTGATGGGCACCGACGGCGAGCACGTGCGCCTCCAGGAGATCTTCGCCTTCCGCCAGACCGGCCTCGACGAGGAGGGCAAGGTGATGGGTGGATTCGCGCCGACGGGGGTCCTCCCGCACTTCCTCGACCACCTCGAGGCCGAGGGCGAGGGTGTTCCGGTGGAGATCTTCCAGGGGCTGCAGGTCGTCAACGACAACTGATCAGCGCTGCGGGTCGCCTAATACTGGCGGGGTTTTGGCGGCCCACGCCGCTGCGTGGTTCTCCGCCGGGATGTCGGTGACGCCGCCAGCACGCCGAAGGGCACGGACAGGGCGCTGTCACTGAACGTGTGAATTCCGGGCCGCCGCCGGCGTTGTATAGGACAGATGATCGAGCCCCGCCACGCGCCTGACTCGTACGCGAGCACTCACCGTGCTGAGGGAGGCGTCGCCAGCCCGGGCGCGACCGAGTTCGCCGACGCCTATGCGGCGCGGGTGCACCGTTTTGAGACGCGGGCAGGTTGCGAACGCGGCGCAGCCTCCTGACCGACCGCTGGGTGAGGGAGCAGCACACGTCCGCGGGGGAGGGCTCGGTCGAGACCGACGCTCTGGATCGGCTGAGGGACGAACAGCTCCTTGACGCGGTGCGACGCCTGCCGGAGAGGGCGAGGACTGTGATCGCGCTTCGCTACGGCGCTCAGCTCGGCACCGGCGAGATCGCAGCGCAGTTGCGAACCACAGCACCCGCGGTCTCGATGGCCATTGGACGCGCCTTGACACACCTACGACGCCAACTGGAGGGCATGCCGTGACCCACGTTCTCGAGGTCGACCCGTACGCCGGTGACCGCCTCGCGCAACGATTGCAACAGCTCGATATTCCACTCCCGGCCGACCTGGCCAGGGTCGGGGCGGGGATGAAGGGTCGGGCGCGGCCCGCTGCGCGGGCACGACGCCAGCGCCGTGGATGGCGGGTCGCCGCGGCGGTGGGGGTGGCGGCGGCCGGGTCCGTATTGGCCGTCGGCGTGTTCCACGTCGGCAGCGCGTCAACGGTGACCCTGCACGTGCCGGGGTTCACCGTCGAGGTCGCTGCCTCGACACAGACGGCGCCTCACCTGACCGGTCAGCAGGCGACGGCGGTCGCGCTGGCCTTGATGGCGCAGCACCCTGTGACGATGACGGGAACGACACCGTTCACCGGGTTTGCCGTCACCGGCGCCACGTACGAGTCGGACGTCATCAAGGTGTGGGAGACGTGTGGAGCGCACTGGTTTCTCCCCCAGCCGATGAACCTGTGGGTCATCGACCTCGCTGCGCCTGCGCAACTCGGCTCCACTTATGTGCGGGGGAGTGTGCTGGTCGATGATCAGACCGGCCAGGCCAGGTACTCCGATTTTCTGACCGGCAAGGCGGGCCCGGCGGGATGTTGATGTCATGAGCCGCCGCTGCTCGTCGAGATCGCCCTTGACGAGCAGGTGTCGCAGCCCGCGGCCGCCGCCCGCGACGAGCAACCGGTTCTGTGCCGTTACGATCATCTGCCACAAGGAGGACGCCGATTAGCCGTGACCCGTACGCCGATCTTCCCCAGGTGCCGTGGTTCGATGTGACAAGCAAGGACATCAGGGCCGGCGATGAGGTGCCGGTTGCCCACCGCAGCGGCATCTTCGGCGCCGGGGGCGAGGACCGTTCACCGGAGCTGTCGTGGGCGGGGTTTCCGGAGGGGACGCAGAGCTTCGCCGTGACCGTCTATGACCCGGACGCGCCGACCGCGAGCGGGTTCTGGCACTGGGCGGTCGTCGACATCCCGGCAGCCGTGACGCAGCTGCCGGCGGGCGCGGGAGAGGATTCCGGGGATGGGCTGCCCGGGCCAGCGTTCCAGCTTCGCAACGACGGCGGTTCGGCCCGATCCCTGGGCCCAGCGCCGCCACCAGGCCATGGCCGCCACAACTACCACTTCGTGGTCCACGCGGTCGACGTCCCGTCGCTCGGTATCACGCCGGGATCGACGCCGGCCTTTCTTGGGTTCAACCTCTTCGCGCACACGCTGGGCCGCGCACGCATCGTCGCCTGGTTCGAGCGCTGACACGATTCGAATCCGTGGACATTGCGGCCGTCTACCACGGACCACTCGCGGAGTTCGTCGCGAGGCGCACCGCCCTCGCACGAGCACTGCGACCAGGCGATGCCGATGCCGCCGCCGCCGTCGGCAAGCTGCGCAAGCCCGCGGCGAGTGTGTGGGCCATCGATCAGCTTGCTGTCGAGCACCCGGATCTCGTCACCGAGGTTCTCGCCGCCGGTGCCGACGCGAGGGA
>JANWHI010000087.1 GCA_025450495.1 Candidatus Dormiibacter sp.
AGTTGGCGGCGCAGGCAACATGATCAGCAACCTCGAGCAGCGGCTCGCCGACCTCGGCACGCACCTCGAGTTTCCCCCAACGCCGGCGCTGGCCGCGATGGTGCGGCCGCGGCTAGCGCAGCCGCCACCCCGGCCGACGGCCAAGCGGGCGCGGGTGATCTTCGCGACCGTCGCCGCGATCCTCGCCGTGGCACTGACCCCGCCGGTTCGCACCGCGATCGCGCACTGGCTGGGCATCAACGGCGTCGTGATCTCCCCGCTCAACTCGCTCTCGCCGAGCCCGGCGCCTCACCCCACCGCCTCACCGGCGGGGCTCGGCTCCAACCTCGATCTGGGCAAGCGGACCACGCTCGAAGCCGCGCGCAGCACAGCCGGATTCCAGGTGGTGGTACCGCAAACCCCTGGCGCACCCGACGGCGTGTACACGCGGTCAGACCTCGGCCCGGTGGTCACGCTCGCCTACGCCCCGAGCCCCGGGTTGCCGGCCTCCGCGCAGACGGGAGTGGGACTGCTCATCACCGAGTTCCGCGGCACCACCAACCCCATGCTCATTCAGAAGTTCGTGGGCCCCGACACCACGATCACGCCCGTCACCGTCGATGGCGGATCGGGTCTCTGGCTGGACGGCGCGCCGCACCAGCTCGCCTACGACCTTCCCGACGGCAGCTTCGCGCCGGACTCGCTGCGCCTGGCCGGTCCGACCCTGGTGTTCGAGCGCGGGGAGGTCACCATCCGCGTCGAGGGCAACCTCAGCGAGGCGCAGGCCCTGGCCATCGCCCAGTCGCTCCGCTGAGGCGGAACCGATACGTCGCGCGCGGTGTACAGGTGGCGGAGGATCCACCATGAAGGTATTGCGCCGCCACGCGCTCCTGCTCGGCACCGCTGGACTCGTCGCCTGTGGTGGTCCCGCGGTGACCATCGCCACCAGTCCGACCACGCACAGCGGCGCGACGGGTTCAGCGCCGGTTCAGCCCGCACGCCTCTGGGTGCAGCAGGGCAGCGAGGGGACATTCAGCTCGGTCGTTGTTCTCGACACGTCTCGCCACCAGCCAACGACCTTCCTCCCCGCCGGCGTCTTCACTCGCGACTGGTCGAAGCTCTACACGGTCGGCGCCAGCAGTGCGGGACCGACGCTCACCGCCATCGACCTCGCCACCGGCCGCAGCCTCGACACCACCGCGATCCCGCCCGGTTATGACCTCCCGGCGTCCGGTCCAAGCCAGCGGCCAACCGGCCTGTCACCGAACGGCCGTTACCTGGTGCTCTCCACCGGCACGGAGGCTGCGTCCGTCGTGCCTGCCAGGAGCAGCTTCCTTGTCTACGACACGCAGGCGCTGACCCACACACCGCTGCGAGTCGACCTGGCGGGCACGTTCGCGTTCGATGGCATCAGCAGCGACGGGCACAACCTCTTCCTGCTCGAGGATCTCGGCCTCTCAACGGTCGGTGGCGGCTACCACGTTCGTCGCTACGACCTGCCCAGCCACGCGCTCGACCCGAGGGTGATCGCCGACAAGCGCACCGGCGAGAGAACCATGAGCGGATCACCGACCGACACGGTGACCTCGCGCGACGGCGCCTGGCAGTTCACGGTATACGCCTTCGGCGCCAGCTCTCCGTTCGTGCACGTGCTCAACCTCAACGACGCGACATCCTTCTGCATCGACCTGCCCAAGGCGCCGCGCGACGAAGCGCTCGACCTGCTCTGGGGGCTGGCGGCCACCCACGACGGGCGTTTCGTGTACGCGGTCAACGCGGCCAACGGCGCCGTGGTCGAGATGCCCGCCGATACCGCCTTTGACACGCGCGTCGGCTCGCTCCCCGTGCCGACAGCCGCGTCCCCCGCGGCGTGGATGCCGCTGGGTCCGATCACCGCTGAGGCCAAGCGCCTGGCCTACGGAGCTGCGGCGATCAGCCCGGACGACCGCACCCTCTACGGCCTCAGCGAGCTGGGCGTCAGCGTCATCGACACGGCGACACTGCGTGTCCGCGGATTGCTGGTGGCAACCACACCGGTGATCTCCGTGACGCTCAGCCCTGACGGTCAGCTGCTCTACGCGGCCAGTGCGGACAGCTCGCTGCTGCAGATCGACACCCGGAACGGTCGCTGGACATCGATCGCGGGCAGCGTCCAGCCGCTCGACGTTCTCCATGTCGCCGGCTGAACGAGTTACATCAGCTCGGCGTGTAACCCTCCACCGTGTTGACGTAGGTCGGAATACCTGCCAACGGAACGGTGCGCACCGCTACGCTTGCTACGTTCGCGATGCTTGCTGCGTTCGCTGCGCTTGCCGCGCATCACATGCGCACCCCGGGGGGTTGTCCACCCCTCCTTGTACAGACCTGTAGAAACCTGTGAAGACAAATTGGGGTCGCGGATTTGCCTCGCCTTTTAGGTCGTGCGGTGGTACGCTGGCGAGATCGATCAATTTGGGGGGAACGGTGGGTTCTACGCGCGCCGGAGAATCAGGGCACGGTGACCCGGGGTTGGGCTTCGAGGCCGATCTCGAGGAGGCGGTGAGCATCCTGCGGCTGCACACCGCCCGAGTCCGGGCTGCGCTCGCAGATCAAACGGCCGCCCGTGCCGAGGTCGTGGCGCGGCTGGATGCCGCACGGCACGTGCTGGCCGAGCCCTCGACCACCTGAGCGCCGCAGCCGCGACCTATCCGGCGGTGTCCGCCATCCACCACTCGGTGAACTCAGATGCGCGGCCGTCGCCCTCGAGCCGGATCACCCAGAGGTTGCTGTAGCTCGGCGGTTCCTGGCCCGGATAGTCGGTCCACCCGCGGACGAAACCACGATTCCCGTCGATGCCAGGCACCTCGTGCCGGAAGCCGTGGTCACCGGACTCATCGCGGTGCCCGAGCCACCCTGCGACGATCGCATCACGCCCCTGCCAGGGTTGACGGAATGGCGCGGTGAGGTACTCCGCGGCCTCCGTGAAGAGGGCGGCGATGTCCGCAGGCTCATTGCTGTCCCAGGCTCGGAGGTACCGCCCGACCCAAGCGTCGAAGTCGGCTCGATCCATGCGCCTGATGGTAGCGGCGTCTGGTGAGGACTCTGTGACGCGGCCGCCGCCGCGCACCTGCGTGTGGGCGAAGCGGTAGCCACAGCGCGGGGCTATCGCCCGAAGTCGACGTCCTTGGTCGCGACGGTCCCGGCCGTCCTACCCGGGGCTGTCTGGTACGTCCAGTACAGGTTGGTGTGCGTGATGACCTGGTCCGGGGGCGGCGCGCCCCATGACGTCTGGTCCTCGGTCGTGTGGGCGTCGCTGACCAGGGTGGCGTCGTACCCCCTGACGAACGCGCCGTGCAGCGTCGAGCGGATGCAGGCGTCGGTCTGTGCACCGACGACAACGAGTCGCCCCACTCCGAGACCCGACAGCACGGTCTCGAGCGTGGTGTCCTCGAAGGAGTCGCCGTAGATCTTCTCGATGCGCGGCTCGGCGTCGTCCGGGGCCAGCTCGGGGACGATCCGCCAGTTGTCGCTCCCCCTCGCAAGCTGCGCGTCGGAGTGCTGCACCCAGACCACGGGCACCCGTTCGCGGCGCGCCTTGTCGACAAGGCTGCCGACATTGGCGACCACCGCGTCGCGCTGATGGGCTCCCTCGACGACGCCGTTCTGCACGTCGACGACGAGCAGCGCTGTGTTCGGCCGGTTCTCGAGTGTGGTCATGGTCTCCCCACGTCAGCGTCTCGACAGCGCACGCGCGTCGTCTGCTCTTAGCATAGCGAGCCATGGACGCACCACAGGGAGGCGCGCCGCGCGTTCCTGATCATGGTTGACATCACCGACTCCTCCGGTGCCCTGGTCGTCGAGCGCCGTCCCGGTGGTGTGACGGTGCTCACGCTCAACAACCCGCAGCGCCGCAACGCGCTCGACCCGCCGCTGGTTGAGGCGCTGCTCGCTGCCGCGTCGGATCTCCGGGCCGACCGGACCGCCCGATGCGTGGTCATCACGGGCTCGGGGACAGCGTTCTGCTCGGGCGCCGATCTCGGGGCGCTCAAGGCCGCGAGCACCGCCGGCACCCTCGCCCGGCGTGACCGGCTGACCGACTTCTACTCAGTCTTCCTGGATGTCCGCCAGCTCCCCATGCCCGTGATCGCCGCCGTCAATGGGGGCGCGATCGGCGCCGGCCTCAACCTGGCGCTGTGCTGCGACCTGCGCATCGCCGCGCGCTCCGCCCGTTTCGGCGCCACCTTTGTTCGGCTCGGCATCCACGCCGGCGGCGGCGCCACGCACATGCTGACCCGGCTGCTCGGTCCCGCGCTGGCCGCTGAGCTGTTGCTGTCCGGCGAGCTGATCGACGCCGAACGAGCGCTGTCGATGCGCCTGGTCAACCGGGTGGTCGATGACGACGATCTGCTCGATGCCACCGTGGCGCTGGCCACGACCATCGCGGCCAACTCCCCGCAGGCGGTCCGTGCCACCAAACGCACGCTCGCGGTGGCGCTCGATGCGAACTTCGCCACCACCCTCGAGGTGGAGTCCCTGGCCCAGGCGATCACCCAGGAGAGCGACGACGCCACCGAGGGATGGTCGGCCTTCCAACAGAAGCGCGCGCCCCGCTTCAGAGACTGAGAGAGGCAGTTTCCCCAGCTGGGGATGCCGGCAGCAGGTCCGATGATGCGGCGAGCCGGCCGGTGCGTCGCAGGGTCATCGCCACCGCCACGCCACCGGCCCAGGGCACCGCGAGCGTGAGCACGATGACGTGCTGGAGGGACACGGTGTGAACGAGCGCGCCCACGCCGGCCGACACCACCGCCGACGATCCCACCAGCACCGCCCGGTACACACCGATGGTGAAGCTGGACCGCGACGGCAGCGCGCTGACCGACAGTGTGTTCGACACAGTGAACAGGATCGCGGCGACAGTGACGAAGGGGATGACCAGCACTGCGCCCACCGCAGCCGGGGCCAGCAGCATGGCGGCGCCCACCACCACCAGCGTCAGCATCACCACCATCGAGGTGAGCAGGCCGCCGAAGCGGTCATACAGCCGCCCGCCGCTGAACTTGCCGACGGTGGCCGCCAGCCGGCCGATGCCCATCAGGGTGGCGACGTACGGCAGCGTCTCGCCACGGTCGACGAACATCGTCGGCGACAGCCCGATGATCACGTAGTTGGTGGTGCCGGCCACCACCCCGGTGAGCAGCGCCACCCTGTACAGCGGACTGCGCAGGCCGGCGCGAAGCGAGGCCATCATCTGTCCCGGGATCCCCGGCTGGTGGTCGGCCTCGAGGTAGCGGGGCGCCAGCACGGCGAGGGCAGCCGCAGCCACGCCCGCCGCGATGAACGGGAGGCGCCAGTGGCCCTGTCCGACGTTGCCGGCGAACGCCGCGGTGGCCAGCGCCAGCGAGTAGGCCAGCCCGTAGTTGGCCACGGCTCGGCCCCGTCGCACCGGGTACATACGCCCCACGGTGGCCAGTCCGGAGGCGAAGAACAGGCCGCTGCCGGCGCCGAGAATCGCCTGCCCCAGCAGCAGAATCGCGAAGGATGGCGCCAGCCCGGAGATGAGCGCGCCAGCCCCCAGCAACAACGCCGCGAGGCGGACGACGCGCCCATCGCTGCCGCGAAAGCCGAGCACGCCGCCGACCACGTTGCAGACGGCGATCGACACCGTCAGAGCGGCGAGCAGGACCGCCTGCTGGGAGACGTCGAGGTGCAGGTCGTGACGCACCAGCGGGAACAACGGCGAGATCAGGGCCTCGGACGCGGCGGTGAGGAAGTAGACGGACGAGACGTGGATCAGAGCAAGTCGCCGCGCGGCGGGGGTCATGCGGTTGTCACGAAGGCCCGGTTCACCCGCGCCGCGAAGTCGCTGGTGGTGCTGACCGGCCCGTCCGCAGGAGCAAGGTCGTACGTGCACGGGCCGGACCTCATCACCGCGGCCAATGCAGCCCGCACCCGGGAAGCCAGCTCTGCGGTCGCCGCAAACCACTCGAGAAGGGTCGCCAGCGCCAGGTACGCTCCGGCCGGGTTGGCGCGGTTGGTCCCGGCGTGCGCCGGCGCCGAGCCGTGCAGGGGCTCGAACAGGCCGACACAACGCCCCGTCGACGGCGTGCCAGGGTGCACGCTCGCGGAGGCGCCGAGAGCGATCGAGCCGGCGCGTCCCGCGGCGAGATCACTGAGGATGTCGCCGAAGATGCCCTCGGTGACGATGACCGCGTCGGGAAGGCCGCGCTTGGCCAGCTCGAAGGCGCTGCGATCGACGTGCCGATGGCTGACCTCGATGCCGCGGGACGCGGCGACCTCGGTGACGACGTTCCGCCAGAGCCGGCTCGTGGCCAGGAGATTTGCCTTGTCGACCGAGACCAGCTGGGTGCCCGGCCGCCGCTCGACGTAGTCGCAGGCCAGCTCGGCCAGCTCGGCGATGCGCTCACGCTCCAGGATGATCTCGTCCGATGCCGGGGCCGTGCCATCGCTCTCTCGTCGCGTCGAAGCCGAGCCATAGGCGCCGCCGAGAAGATTGCGCACGATGGTGAGCGGGCGCTGTCCCTCGCGCCAGATGTCGCGAACGCTGACGCGCAGCTCGAAGTGCTCGCGAAGCTGCAGCAGCGGCAGCTCCGTTCGGTAGCCGGGCACCACCACGCCGGGATGATCACCAACCGCCCCGAGCAGGATCGCGTCGGCCGACTCGCAGGCGGCCATGGTGATCCCGGGCAACCCGGTGTGGTGATCGGCGAACGCAGTGCAACCGATCGGCCAGGGGCCGGTGACCTCGATCGGGAAATCAGCCGTCAGGGTGCCGAGCAATTCGGCGGGCCCTGACATGACCTCGGCTCCGATGCCGTCGCCGGGGAGCAGCGCCACGCGGATCATGCCGCCACCAGAGCCGCGCCGTTGGCGGACATGATCCGAGCCAGCACCGCCTCGCCGACGACCGGCTCACAGCGAGCCACCCAGCTGGCGATGCCGTCGTCGAGCGTGGGGTAGTCCGAGTGACCGAGGTCGCTGCCGAACACGAGCAGCTCTGGTGGATAGACACGGACGAGGTGCGCGGTGACCGCATCGTCGCCCGCCGCGAGCAGGTCGGGCAGCACGCCCACCTCGAGGTGCGCTCCGAGGGCACGCAGAGCGTCGGCCTGCTCGTCACGCCAGCCGAGGAACGGCATCAACGGGTGGTTGACGAGAAAGCGCCGCACCCCCACACGTTGGGCGGCGGCGAACGCGGTGATGGCCTCGTCGATGGTGGCGTGCCCCGAGGCCAGAACCATGTCGGCCGCGGCCACCTCCTCGAACACCGGCAGCCACGTCGGGGACAGCGTCGCGCCGTCGCAGATGGGCACGGTGGCGAAGGCGACGCCACGATGCACGGACAGCTCGGGGCTGCGATTGGCCCGCTGGTGCGCCGGTGACGAGATCGTCGGCAGCCACGCCACCCGAGCCCCGAGGCGCGCGGCGACGCGCACCGCGTCAGGGTTGGCGCCACCGACGGGGCTGTTCAGCACGATGCCCCCGACCGCGCCCCCACCGAGCAGCAGCGCGCGCTCTGCCGTGGTGCCCTCGTGCGCCTTGAGCACGAACACCTCGATGCCGGCCCGCCGGGCTGACGCGGCGGTTGCCGGATCATCGGTATGGCGGGGCAGCAGGCTGGGCCCGGAGTGCACGTGGAGGTCGACGATCCCGCTGGTCACAGCGCGCTCGCCTCCAGCGCCACCGCGCTGGCGAGAGCGCGGCGGCGCAGCTTGCCCACCCCGTCGTCGCGTGGCATCGCCGCGATCCGCGTCACCGCTGTCGGTCGCATGAATGGCGGCAACCCCTCCGCCACGCGGCGGATCTCCGCCATCGGCAGGCGGTCGGCGACGATGAAGAGAACGAGGTCGTGGTCGATCAACGCCGCATCGCGCCGCCACACCGCCGCGTCACGCACCGCCTCGATGGCGGCGAAGCGCTGCTCGACGAAGGCGATCGGCACGTACTCGCCGCGCACGCGGATGGAGTCGGACGCCCGTTCGATGAACACGAGGTTGCCCAGCTCGTCGACGCGACCGAGGTCGCCGGTGTGGAACCAGCCGTCGGCGTGCAGCGGCTCCACCAGCCGCGCGCCGTGCCGGTAGCCGGAGAAGAGGACGCCGGGCAGCCGCCCGCGCACCAGGATCTCACCGTGCTCGTCCACGGCCCACTCCACGTCGGCTCGAGCCCTGCCGCCGTAGCGGCTCATGCCCTCGGCAATCGACGCCGTCTCGCCCCTGCGCCAGGCCCACGTGTGGGTCAGCCCCGCCGCCTCCGTCGACCCGTAGCAGGACAGACCGAGCGGCACCACAAAGCGGGTGAGGAACTCCTCGTCGGCGTAGAAGACAGCGCGCACCCGATGCCCGGCCGCGTCAGCCGCGCTGGTGGTTCGCTTGAGGATCTCGACGGGCGGAGCGTGCAGCACCAGCACGGTGGCCTCGGTTGCCCGCACCATCGGCCAGAACTCGCGGGCCGAGAAGCGTCGTGTGGTCAGCACATCCGCCTGCGCCGTCAGCGCCCCGATGACCCCGTAGCCGAGCGGGTTGATGTGGAACATCGGCAGCGGCGCGACGACGGTGTCGGCCGCCGACAGGCAGAGGGAGTCGGCGATGAACCGGCCGAGGCGGAGGAAATAGCTGTGCGTCTGGGCGCAGAACTTGGGCGTCCCGGTGGTGCCCGACGTGTGCATGTATCCGGCGATGTCGAGATGGGCGCGGCGCGTGCCCGTTGCCACACCGGCCAGACCGGCGATGTCGATCACCACTTCGCCGGTGCGCAGCCGGCCCGCAGCCAACTCCGACGCGTCCAGGTGGAGAGCTGCGGCGACCGAGCGATCCACAGCTCGGCCCGACCAGACCACGCCATGTGGTTGCAGGTCGCTGAGCATGGTGCGCAGGAGATCTGCGGGATACGCCGGGTTGATGAGCGCCACCTCGGCGCCGAGCATGTGCAGCGCCATCCAGGCCAGCAGGAAGTCCATCGAGGTGTCGCCGATGAGCGCCACCCTTGTCCCCGGCTGCAGCCCTGCCTGCTCGAGCGCAGCGGCCGCGCGCCCTGAGGTCTGCACCGCCCGCAGCAGTGGCCACGGATCGCCGGCCATGCCGAACCGCGCGTCGGGGCGCAGCAGCGACGCGGAGAGGAAGAGCTGGGCGAGGTTGTGGGTCACAGGCCGGCTGCGTCGGGATCGCGAATCACCCGCGCGGCCGCGTAATTGCGCAGCACCTCGAGTGAACCACCCGCAACGCGCAGCACCTTCATGTCGTGCAGCAGCTCGCCGAAGTCGGTGTCGGTGTACAGGCCGTGGGCTCCGACCAACGCGAAGGCCTGGTTGATGCAGCGCTCCGCCGCGTCGATGGCCAGCTTCTTGGCCAGCGTGGTCTCCAGCGCGTGATCGCCGCCGCCGTCGGCAAGCGTCGCGGCCCGGTCGCGCGCCAGCGCAGCCCCGTAGAGCTCGCCGTAGCAGTCGGCCACCGTCCACTGGATCCCCTGGAAATCCGTGACCACACCGCCGCCGACCTCGCGTTGCCGGGCATACGCGATCGCCTCTCCCAGAGCACGGCGCGACCAGCCGATCAGCTCAGATGCGTTGCCGAGTCGGCTGGTGTTGAAGGTGGAGAGGAAGGTGTCCATGCCGCCGCCGACGCGGCCGAGCACGGCGGACCCGGGGACGCGCACGTCGTCGAACCGCACGTCGGCGGTGGGGATCATGCGCAGCCCGATCGGGTCGGTCTGTTGCGTTGCGACGCCGGGGGTCTCGCGGTCGACCAGGAACGCGGTCAGGCCCTCCTCTGCCATGGCATAGACGATGGTCACGTCGCACTGGTGGCCGAGGTTGACGTGGCACTTGGTGCCGTTGATGACCCAATCTCCATTGGACCGCGCCGCGGTGGTGCGCATCAGCTTCAGCGACGAGCCGACACCGGGCTCGGAGATGCTCTCCGAGAAGATCGCCTCACCCCTGGCGATCGGCGCCAGCAGCCGGGCGCGTTGCTCGGGTGTTCCCCAGGCGATCAACCAGCACTGGCCCTGGATGGAGATCTGCGGCGACACCATGCGGTGGCGGCCGACCTCCTCCTCGATGAGGCAGTACTCGGCGACACCCCCGCCGGCGCCTCCGTCAGCCGCCGGCGTCAGCGGGCCGATCCAGCCGCGGCGGCCCATCTCCGCGTAGAGGTCGCGCGGGAACGTCGCCGCGCGCGCGGATGAGTCGAGCTCAGCGCGATGCTCCGCGGCGAACTCCGCGATGGCGGCGGCGGTGCGCTGTGCCCAGCCATCCTCTTTGAAGGTCAGGCCGAAGTACATGTGGGCGCTCTCACGGTGCGCTGAACGCTGCCGCCGCGGCCTCGGCTGCGATGTGATCCTGGTCGGGGTGGCCGCCGCTGGCACCAACCGCGCCGACAACCTCTCCGTCACGGAAGAGCGGCACCGCGCCCTTGCCGACGATGAAGTCGCCGAGCCCGATCACGCTCTGTGCGAAGAAGGGCCGCTGCGCCCAGGCCTGCTCCCGATCCGCGGTCGGCTTGCAGAACGCGGCGGACGTGCGTGCCTTGCGCCATGCCACCTCGGAGACGATCCACATGGCGTCATCGTCGCGCTCGAAAGCCACGATCTGGCCGGCATAGTCCACCACCGCGATGCCCATCCCGACCCCCTGCTCGCGTCCGGACTCCAGTCCCGCACGCACCACCGCGCGTGCTTCCTCCAGGGTGATCTTGCTCATCGTCAACCTCCCGACTGCGCTGTTGCTGAATGGAAAACGCGGTGCCGTACACGGTCAACGCGCTGTATGGTGTTGGGATGGTGTATCCCGCACAGCCCGCGGCCTCGGTGATCGCCACCTCCAGCAGCTCCCACCGGCCGCTGCGCGAGCTCGTCGCCGAAGACATCCGCAGCCTGATCCTGTCGCAGCAGCTGCCGCCCGGTACGCGCCTCATCGAGGCGGATCTGGCGGTGCAGTTCGGCGTCTCGAGGATTCCCGTGCGTGAAGCGATCCGCCTGCTCGAGGCAACCGGGCTCGTCGAGGTGGTGCCGCGCAAGGGCGCGCACGTCACCGTCGTCGACGGCGCCGACATCAAGCACATCCAGGAGTTGCGCATCGCCATCGAGGGTTTCATCGCCGAGGTGGCGGCGCTGCGGCACACACCGTGGGACATCGAGCAGCTCACGCTCGCCGTCGACACCGGGCTGGCGGCGTCCGAGTCCGGTGACGCCGTGGGCGCCGCGGTCTATCACCGCGACTTTCATCTCGCCATGGAGCACGCCGCCAAGAACCCCTACCTGGCGCTGGTGGTCAATCCGCTGCGGCAGCGCACCGAGATGGTGTTCTCGGTGCTGCTCGAACGCCAGGGAAGCGTGGCCTGGGAGCAGCACCGGCGGCTTCGTGACGCCATCGCCGCCGGCGATCCCATGCTGGCGCGTCGCGAGATGGAGAGCCACATCAAGGACGCGATGTCGCACTGGTGAGCCTGACCTCGGGGAGCAGGCGCCGCGCCGCCTAGGGGGTCTGGGCATCGACAGCCTCGGTCGTGATCATGGCGGGCCGCTCGTCACGTCCCGGTAGGAAGGCGGCCGCCAGCCCGAGCAGGGCGACGACCGACGCGCCGGCGAAGATCAGTGGAAACGGGCCATCCCCGCTGACCACGCCGGCAACCCACGCCGCTCCGAGCGCGGAGCCCGTGAACCTGAGCAGGTTGTACAGGCCAAGCCCGGCTCCAACCCGTCCCGCCGCGGAGCGCGTGGCTCCGGTTGCGGCCGACGTCTGCACCAGTGCCACGCCGATGCCGGCGACACCGAGGGCGATGACCAGGACGGCGCCCGTGGCGGTTGGCGATGCAAGAACCAGGGCCAGGGCGAGCTGCGTGGCCACCAGCACAGCGAGCCCGGTCCGCAGCGTGACGCGGCCGCCCCAGCGCTCGGTGCTGATCCCGGCGAGCGGGGCAAGAAGCGTCATCAGCGCGGGCAGCGCGAGCAACAGCAGGCCGGCCTTGCCGACCCCGACGCCGGCGACGCGGGTCAGGTACAGCGGGATGCCGAGCAGCATGGAGCCGAGGCAGAACATCTGCGTGGCCACCGCCAGGGAGCTGCGCAGGTAGGCACGCTCGACGAGCAGCGACGGCGGCACAAACGGCACCGCGGCGCGATGGATGGCGCGCCAGAAGAGCACCAGCAGAACCGCGCCGAGCCCGAACGACACAAGCACTGGGGCCGAACCCACGCCGCTGATGGGCACCCCTGCCGCGGCGACGAGCAGCAGCGCAGCGCCGGCGGTCAGCGCCGCAGCGCCACGCCACTCCAGGCCCACCCGGCGCGCGCGGTCCGAAGGCACGAAGCGCAGGGTGGTCAGCAGCGCGACGACAGCGATCGCCACTGTTGGCGCAAAGATCCAGCGCCAGCCGGCGAATCCGGCGATCAATCCGCCCGCCGGTGGGCCGACCGCCTGGCCAAGTCCGTTGGCTCCCGCCCAAAGCCCCACCGCGCGGCCGCGGCGCTCGACTCCGATCAACCCGGTGATGATGCCGAGCACAGCGGGAAGAATGGCTGCGCTGGTGGCTCCCTGGACGACGCGGAACAGCACCAGCGTGGCCAGGTTGGGGGCGAAGGCAGCGCCCAGGGCGCCGACCCCGACGCCGACCACGGAGAGGCAGAAGACACGTCGCCGCCCGATGCGATCGCCGGCCCAGCCGGCCAGCGGCATCAGCGCCGCGGCGGTGATGCTGAACCCGATGACCACCAGCGCTCCCTCGCCCACCCCCACGCCGAGGTCGCGAGCGATCGCGTTGAGAGGCACGGTGACGATGTTGTTGTTGACCGTCCCCATGAAGGTGCCCAGCAGGAGCGGCGCGATCACGTACCAGGCTGCACCACCGTGCGCAGACGGCGCTGCGCTGCCGGCCGCGCGCATGGCGGCACCGTCCGCCCGCATGGCGATCACGCCGAGCCGGTCGAGGCAGTCGCCAGCGCCTCCCGCTGTTCGTCCTCGACGAGCAGGCAGGCCGCGCGGTGTCCCGGATCGACGACGACGTAGGGCGGGTCGATCAGCGCGCACCTGTCGATGGCGACCGGACAGCGTGTGTGGAAGCGACAGCCCGACGGTGGCGCGAGCGGCGACGGCATCTCGCCGGGGAGCAGCTGGGCGACACGCTGCCGCTCGAGGTCGGGATCGGCGATGGGCACCGCAGAGAGCAGCGCCCGCGTGTACGGATGCCGCGGCGACGTGAAGATGGAGTCGCAGTCGCCCTCTTCGACGATGCGGCCGAGGTACATGATCGCCACCCGGTCGCAGACGTAGCGCACCACGCTGAGGTCGTGCGAGATGAAGAGATAGGTGAGATGGAACTCGTCCTGGAGGTCCTTCAGCAGGTTGAGCAGCTGGGCACGGATCGACACATCGAGCGCCGACACGGGTTCGTCGGCGACGATGAGGTCGGGCTTGGCGGCAACGGCGCGCGCGACGCCAACCCGCTGTCGTTGGCCACCGGAGAACTCGTGCGGGTAGCGCAGCGCGCTGTCCCGATCCAGCCCGACACGGGCCAGCAGGCGCGCCGCCGCCTGCCAGGCGTCGTGCTTGTTCATGCCCTCGTGGAGTGCGAAGGGCTCGGCGACGATGTCGCCGAGTCGCATGCGTGGGTTGAGTGACGCGTAGGGGTCCTGGAAGATCATCTGCACGCGGCGCCGGGTGCGCCGCATCGCCTCACTGGAGAGCGAGGCGAGGTCGATGCCTTCGAAGAGGATCCGTCCCTCGGTCGGATCCTCGAGCCGGACGATGCTGCGCGCCACCGTGGACTTGCCCGACCCGCTCTCGCCGACCAGCCCGAGCGAGCTGCCGCGCGCGATCGCGAGATCGACGCCGTCGACTGCCTTGACCGTGCCGTGCCGGCCGTGCGCGGTGAAGTACGTCTTCAACCCCTCGACCGACAGGAGGATCTCAGCGGAGGGGTTCATGGGCAGCCTCGGTTCGAAAGCACGCCGCGTCATGGCCGGGCGCACGCGGCGTCAGCGCCGGCACCGCCTCGCGGCAGCGCTCGACGGCGTAGGGGCAGCGGGGGTTGAACGGGCAGCAGGGCTCAGGGTCGATGAGCACCGGCGGCGAGCCGTCGATCACCGACAGCCTGCGGTTGCGGTCCTGGTCGAGGCGCACCACGGAGTCCAGCAGACCGGCGGTATACGGATGCTCCGGACCGTGGAAGAGGTCGTGGGCTGGGGCGGACTCGACCAGCCGGCCGCCGTACATCACGAAGACACGGTCACAGAGGCCGGCGATGACGCCGAGGTCGTGGGTGACCAGGATGATCGCCATCCCGGTCCGCTGGTTGATGTCCTTGAGCAGGCGAAGGATCTGCGCCTGGATGGTGACGTCGAGAGCGGTCGTGGGCTCGTCGGCGATGAGCAGGCCCGGGTCATTCGACAGGGCCATGGCGATGAGCACGCGCTGGCGCATCCCACCGGAGAGCTCGTGCGGGTACTGGCTCAGACGGGTGGCGACGTCAGGGATGCCCACCTGCTCGAGCAGGGAGGCAGACCGCTCCAGGGCCTCAGCGCGGGGGATGCGCTGGTGCGCACGCAGCGCGCCGACCATCTGCGAGCCGACGGTGAACACCGGATCCAGCGACGTCATCGGATCCTGGAACACCATCGCAATCCGGCCGCCGCGGAGCTGGCGCAGCTGCTCACCGCGCAGCTTCATCACGTCACGACCCTCGAACACGACGCGACCAGTGGTGCGCGCGGTCGCCGGCAGCAGGCGGAGCAGAGACAGGGAGGTCACCGTCTTTCCCGAGCCGCTCTCGCCGACCAGGCCGACGATCTCGCCGGGCGCGACGGAGAAGGTGACGTCCTGCACCGCATGGACCCGGCCGGCGCGAGTTTCGAACGAGGTCGAGAGGCCGCTGACGTCGAGGATCGTCTCGGCCGCGGCTCGCGCAGGTGTGGGCTCGGGCGAGAGAGCCGGTGCCGCGGCGGTCATCGCGAACCGGCGCGCTGAAGCGGGTCGGCGACGACCCGCAGCCAGCTCGCCACCACGTTGGCGCTCAGCACGGTCAGGGTCAGGGCCAGGCCGGGGAAGGTGATCAGCCACCACGCCACTGTGAGGTAGTCCTCGCCGTTGTTGAGCATCAGGCCCCAGCTCACCGTCGGTGCCTGCACACCGAGGCCGAGAAAGCTGATCGTCGACTCGGCGAGCACCACGCGGGCGAACTCGAGCGTCGCCAGGGTGATCAGCGGCGAGAGGATGTTGGGCAGCGCATGGCCGATCATGACCCGTCGTGAGGTGTTGCCGGTAACGCGGGCGGCCTCGATGAACGTGGTGTGCTTGAGCGTCATCACCATGCCGCGGGTGAGGCGGCAATAGACGAGCCAGCCGTCGATGCACAGCGCGATGATCACGGAGGTGGCGCTGGCGCCGAGCACAAGCACCACAGCCAGCGAGATCAGCAGCGCAGGGAAGCTGAACTGGATGTCGACGATGCGCATCAACAGCGTGTCGACCCAGCCGCCGAGGTAACCCGCCAGCAGCCCGGTGGTCGTTCCCAGCACGACGCTGAACGCCACCACGGCCAGCCCGATGGTCACCGACGTGCGCGCGCCCCAGATGATCCGCGACAGGATGTCGCGGCCGAGCTCGTCAGTGCCAAGGAGATAGGTGGTGCTTCCCCCGGCCGACCACGCCGGGGGCGTCAGGCGATCGATGATGTGCAGCTCGTTGGGATCGTGCGGCGCCACCCACGGCGCGAAGATCGCCGCCACCGCGAGCAGGAGCAGGAACAGCGACGCAACCATGGCGAACCGGTTGCCGGCCAGGCCCCGCAGCATGCCCCGCATCGAGGGCAGGCGCCGGAACGACGGACGCTCAGGGAACGACGGGATCTCCAGAGGTGTGGTGACCGCCATCAGGCAGGAACGCCGTCGATGGCCTGCAACTTGCGGCGCGCGCGGCGGCGGCTGCCCAGGCTGGCAACGCGTGGGTCGAGGGCCGCGTAGATGACATCGAGGAGGAGGTTGAGCGCCACGATCAGCGTGGCAACGATGGTGACATCCGCCTCGATCAGGGGGATGTCGTGGTGCTGGATGGCCTGGACGGCGAGGAGGCCGGCACCCGGCCAGTTGAAGACGACCTCGACCAGAATGGTGAAGCCGGCGATCAGCCGGCCGAGCTCCCATCCCATCAGGGTGACGATGGGGATGGCGGCGTTCTTGAGAGCGTGCTGGAAGATGAGGCTCCGAGTGCTGAGCCCCAATGAGCGCCCCACCAGCACGTACTGCTGGCCCAGCTCATCGAGCATGGCGCTGCGGACGATCTGGGTGAGGCGCCCAAGTGGCAACGCCGCAAGGGTGATGACCGGAAGCACGAAGTACTGCGGCCCACCGTACCCGCTGGTGGGGGTCAGGCCCAGCTGCACGGCGACGATGAGGATGAGCAGCTCGCCGAGCCAGAACGCCGGCATCGAGATCCCCAGCAGGGAGACCGTCACCGCCAGCTTGTCCCAGACGGAATCACGCTTGACGGCGGCGAGGATGCCCAGGGGGACCGAGCCGGCGATGGCGACGAGCATGGCGAAGAACACCAGCTCGCCGGTCGCCGGGAGCCGGCCAACCACCAGGTTGACCGCAGGAAGCTGCTGCCAGAACGATGTGCCGAAGTCACCGTGCGCGGCCCCGGCGATGGTGCTGAAGAACTGGACGATCAGAGGACGGTCGAATCCCTGCGCGTGGCTGAAGGCAGCCACCTGAGCGTTGGTCGATGACAGTGGCAGCAGCAACCGCGCCGGGTTGCCGAGCGCATGGGTGATCAGGAACACCGCGGTCTGCACGCAGAACACGACGAGGATCGCGAAACCCAGCCGCTTCAGCAGGAAGCGCGCCACGTGACTGCCTTTGTCAGCCGAACGACATGGTGTTGACGAGGATCTGAGCGTCGTATCGCGGCGTCCAGCTGAGGTCGCTGGTCATTCCCCAGATGTTGTCGGTGTTCATCATGAAGATGAAGTCGGCGTCGTCGCACACTGACTTGTTGATGTCCTTGTAATCCTGGAGACGCGTGGACGGGTTCAACTCCGACCGCGCCGCAAGAATCTGCGCATCGAGGGCGGTGTTCGACGTCGAGGAGCCACCACCGTTGGTGAGGAAATAGGTCGACGCGGTCACATCGGCATCACCAAAGATGTTGTCATGCGACACGAAGATCATGTCCGGCCGCGCGGTGGTCGCGCTGTTGGTCGGCGGAAAGATGACGTTGAGGTAGGTGGCGAAATCGGTGAAGCTGGGCTTGACCGTGAAGCCGGCCGCGGTGAGGTAGCCGCTGATGGTCTGCTCGAGCTCGACGTCCTTGAGCCAGCGGTTGCTGGAGTCGCCGACGAAGAGAACGTTGAGTGAGGGTGCGTGGGCATTCTGGACAAGCTGCTTGGCCTTGGCGGGATCGTAGGGGTAGGGCCGCAGGTCGGGGTTCCAGCCCAAGGTTCCCGGCCCCATGATCTGGCAGTTTGCCAGGTGGCCGAAACCGCTGAAGAGCTTGTTGAGGATGGTCTGGCTGTCGACGGCATAGTTGGCCGCCAGCCGGAGGTTCTTGTCGGCGAACGGGCCGCCGCGGGTGTTGAGGATCACAGTTGGGAACTCGAGCCCGGCCGCGTGGACGGCCACCGGCACCTGGCTGAGCTGCTCGGGGAGGAGGCCGGTGACCAGGTTGAGCTCACCGGTCTTGATGCCGGCGAGCCGGAGGGTCGGCTCCTTGACGGGCTGGAAGATGGCCTGGTCGATGGCGGGCTTGCCGCCCCAGTAGTGGGGATTCGCCTGGAGGATCGTCTTGCCGCCCTTCTGAGTGCTCACCAGCGTGTACGGGCCGGTGCCGATCGGATGGTTGGCAAAGTCGGCGTTGGTGGCCGCGGACACCGGCACCATGGTGATCAGTGACATCCGCTTCGGCACCGTCGGATCCTGCGCCGACGTGGTGATGTCGACGGTGAGGTCGTCGACCTTGGACGCCCCGTTGATGTCACCGACGAAGTCGCCCTGCGCGGTGACGTACTTGGGATCGGTGATCCGCTTGATGCTGGCCACCACCGCGTCGGCGTTGAAGGGCTCCCCGTTGGAGAACTGAACCCCGCTGCGCAGCTTGAACTCCCACGTCGTCGCGTCCTTCTGGCTCCAACTGGTGGCGAGCAGCGGGCCAATCTTGTTGTCGGATGCGGTCCGCGACAGCAGCGGCTCGCTGATGTTGTCGTAGATGGCCAGCGCATTGCCATCCTCGAACGCCTGTGGGTCGAGCCCGGACGGATCGTCGGCGATGGCGATGTTGACGACGTTGGCGCCACTGTGATGGGTGGTGGCATGGACCGGGCCGGCGCCCTGCCCGGTGGCCGCCGCTCCGGTCGAGGCCGACGGGCTCGATCCGCAGCCGGCCAGCACCAGGGCCAGAGGCGCGAGCCAGGGCCCCAACCGCGCGACCCGGGATTGAGCCGAGGCGGTGCGGTGGCGCCTGGCTTTGCGGTGGACGTCGGAGCAATTCGATGTCGAGCCCATGTCAGCCTCCTCGATCTCTCGTGCGCGCGATCGTTATGACAGCCGTCGCCGACGGCTGTCTCCGGACCAAGGGCGCATCCTAGCATTCAGGATGGTGTAGTGTGTATACTGTCTGCCAAACAGGCCTGAGACTTTTCCGGGCGGCCGAGTGCCCGGCGAGATGACAGAATGAGGAGCACCGATGGCCATTGCACCCCCGGCAGAGGTCGAGAAGACCACCTTCCGCAAGCAGCTCGAAGCCGGTGTCAACGCCAAGCACAGCAAGGCCAGCCCGTTCAGCGAGGCGTGGGCCGAGGGCCGGCTCAGCCGCGAGCACTTCGCCTTCTGGGTGGGCCAGCACCTCGGCTACGTCGGCCACTTCAGCGAGTGGATGGGCCACATGTTCGGCGACTGCCCCTACAAGGATGCGCGCGACTTCCTTCTCCAGAACATGTGGGAGGAGGAGATGGGCACCCCCCACACCGAGCTCCTGATCCGCTTTGGCATGGCCTGCGGCTGGACCCGCGACCAGCTCGAGAACGCCGAGCCACTGGTGACGACTCGGGCGATGCGCGCCTGGTGCGACCTCTTGGGCCGCTCGCACGACTTCCTCGGCGCCACGGCCGGGTTGATCGTCGGACTCGAGTCGCAGACCCCGGGCATCTACACGCGGCAGCTGCCACCCCTGCGCGAGAAGTACGGTTTCACCGAGGAGGAGACGATCTTCTTCGAGATCCACATCACCTCGGACGTGATCCACGGCGAGCGCGGCTATCAGATCGTCGAGAAGTACGCCGACACCCCCGAGAAGCAGGCGCACTGCCTCGAGATGGTTCGCCAGGCAGGCCAGATGCGCTGGATGTACATGGACGGCCTCTACCAGGCGCTCGTCGAGCAGGTGGGCGCCGTCTGACCCTCCGGAGCCGAACAGAGCCCTGCCCATGACCGAAACCGAGCTGCTCGATCCCGACGAGGTGGCGGCGGGGATCCGCATCGTTTTCGACGACGACGGAACCCTCACCGTCGAGGACGGTGTCCAGGAGATCATCGGCGAGGGCAGCACCATCTACCGTTGGCGGTGCTCGGTCTGCGGCTACATCCACGAGGGTCCGCAAGCACCGCGCTGGTGCCCGCTCTGCGGGGCAGATCGCGAGATGTTCGTACCCGAGGTCTAGAGGGACAACGCGGTGACATCGACAGGGACCTTCCAGTCAGTCAACCCCGCCCGCCCCACCGACATCGTCGGCGAGTTCCGCGCAGCCGATGCGGCCGAGGTCGCCGCGACCATGGAGAAGGCGAGCGCCGCGCAGCAGCACTGGGCGCGCCAGCCGCCGTCGCAGAGAGCGTTGATCGTGGGCGGTATCGGCCATGCGCTGGCCCGCGAGACCCACGAGGTGGCTGCGCTGATCACGCGCGAGGAGGGCAAGACGCTCACCGAGAGCCGCAACGAGGTGCTGAAGTCAGCGCAGCAGTTCCTCTTCGCGTCGCAGCTCGCCTACCTCAATGAGGGCACGACATTCCCCGACGAGGACGCCGACACCTTCACGTACACCGTGCGCGAGCCGGTGGGCCTGGTGGTGGCGATCACGCCGTACAACTTCCCGGTCTCGCTCCCGGCGCGCAAGCTTGCGGCGGCGCTGGCCCTCGGCAACGCGGTGGTGTTCAAGCCGTCCCCGGTGACCCCGGCGTGCGGCGACCTCCTGGTGCACGTGGCCCGCGAGGCTGGGCTGCCGGACGGTGTCCTGCAGGTGGTGCACGGCACCGATGAGGACGCCATGGCGGCGATGCTCGGCCATCCGGCGGTCGGCGCGGTGACCTTCACCGGATCAGACCGCGCTGGAGAAGCGACCAGGGCGAACCTGCGTGGCAGCGTCCGTGCCCAGATGGAGCTGAGCGGCCACAACGCCACCATCGTCTGTGCCGACGCGGACCTCGAGGCCGCGGCCACGGGCGTCGCCGGCGCGGCCTTCGGTCTTGCCGGGCAGGCGTGCACGTCCACCGATCGTGTGCTGGTCGCCCGCGAGGTGTACGCGGACTTCCGCCGCGCTCTCGCAGCACGGGTGAGCGCGATGCACGTCGGCGACGGCGCCGTTGACCGAACCACATGCGGGCCCGTCGCCACCGCGGACCAGCAGAGGCGGCTGCGCGCGCTCGCGGCGAGCGCCCGCGACGCCGGCGCGCACGTCGTCGCCGAGGCCGCGGTGCCGGCGGGCGCCGACGGTTACTTCGTGTCCCCCACTCTGTTCGAGGACGTTCCGCAGGAGCACCCGCTGCACACCGCAGAGATCTTCGGACCCTACGCGGTTCTGGTGCCCGTGAGCGACGAGCAGACCGCGGTTGCGTTGATCAACGAGGGCCGCCACGGGCTCGTCGGCTCCGTGTACACACGGGACGTGCACACCGCGATGCGCTGCGCGCGCAACCTCAAGGTTGGTGTCGTCAAGGTGAACCGCCGCACCACGGGCAACGGCATCGCCCCGCCGTTCGGCGGATGGAAGGACTCCAGCGCCGGCGGCTACCCGGAGGGCGGTCGCCAGGCAGTTGACTTCTTCACGCTGGTCAAGACCGTGTACACCGGCTTCTGATGGAGCGACCGCCGTGCCGCTGACACCCACCAAGCACCGTGGCCTGGTGCACAGCGGCAGAGCGATGGTGGCCAGCGCCCATCCGCTCGCGTCGCTGACCGGGGCCCGCGTCCTGGCCGACGGCGGCAACGCTGCCGACGCCGCGCTGGCGATGGCGGCCATGACCGGGGTCGTCCTGCCCGCGCAGTGCGGCCTCGGCGGCGACGCGTTCGCTGTGGTCTATGACGCCAGCCAGCGCCAGTACCGCGCCGTGCACGGCAGCGGCCCGGGCCCCGACGGCGGCACCGTCGGCTTCTATCGTGAACGTGGCCTCGACGCTGTGCCGCATCGCGGCGCGCTGTCGGTGGCGGTGCCGGGGGCGGTGGCCTGCATGGCCACGATCCACAGGCGCTGGGCCAGCATGAGCCTGCCACGCCTCTGGGCCCCGGCCAGCGACGCCGCCGACCGCGGGGTGCCGCTCACCGCACGCAACGTGGGCGACGCCACCGAGCACCGCGACCTGCTCGCCGCCGACCCGGAGGCAGCGCGGACGTATCTCCCCCACGGTTCCCCCGGGCACCCCGGCGACGTGTTGCGGCAGCCGGACCTGGCGGAGACCCTGCGCCGCGTCGCCGCCGATCCATCGTGGTTCTCCACCGGCGAGTTCGCCGAGCGCGCGCTGGCCGTGCTGCGCGGTGCCGGGGCGTCGTTCAGCGGCGACGAATGGCGCCGGCACAATGCCGAGCTGGTGATCGCACCCTCGCATCGGTATGAGGGAGCAACCGTGCACACCACCGGCATGCCCACCCCCGGCTACGCCCTCCTTCAGCAGGCTGCCATCCTCGACGGACTGCTGGCTCGGTCCGAGTGGCTCGGCGCCGACGCCGTGCACCTCCTTGCCCGCACGGCCCGCATCGCCCTCGACGACCGCGTCAGGGTGGCCGGCAGTGACAGCGACGCGTGGCAGGCCCTGCTCACCGACGAGGCCACAGCCCGAGCTCGCGCCGCGGTGCTTGCGGGTGGCGCGTTCCCAGCGACGGCGGCGGGACGCCGCGGCGGCAACACGACATCGCTGGTCGCAGTCGACCGCGACGGCAACGCGGTGAGCTTCATCCACTCAGTCGCCTTCACCTGGGGGTCTGGGGTGATGGTGCCCGGGACCGGCGTGCTCCTCAACAACCGGGCCGGGCGCAGCTTCTACCTCGACGAGTCGCATCCCAACGGAGTTCTTCCGGGGCGACGGCCGATGCACACGCTTCTCGCCTGGATCGCCGCCGGGCCCGACGGAACCCCCACCCTGGTCGGCGGGACGCCGGGCGGGGACGGCCAGGTGCAGTGGAACATGCAGCTGCTCTCCCATCTTCTCGACCACGGCCTCGACGCGCAGGAGGCAGTCGAGGCGCCCCGCTTCACCGTGTTCCCGGGAACCGATGCGGACACGATCGGCAAGCCAGAGGAGCTGCGCTGCGAGACCCGGCTCGGCGGCTCGACGCTCGACGAGTTGCGCCGCCGCGGCCACCCGGTGACCGAGGTGGGGGAGTGGGGCGCCGGAGGCGGCGCGCAGGTGATCGCCATCGACCACCGTCAGGGGAGCCTCGCGGGCGGTTCCGATCCACGGCAGGACGGCTGTGCGCTCGGAATCTGAAGAGGCCGCCTCCTCACTGCCCACGCCACCGCAGCCGGCCGGCAACTACCGCGCCGCCGTCGCTGCGCACCGTGTCGTCCGCAGCGCCGGGATGATTCCCCGCGTCGACGGCGTCCTCAGCATCAGCGGCCGCGTCGGCGACGACGTCGATGTGCCCGCGGCGCGTGACGCGGCCGCGCTGAGCGCGCGCAACGCGCTCGCCGCGGTCGCTGCTGCCGTCGGCGGCCTGGCGCAGCTCGAGGCGGTGTTGCAGCTGCGTGTCTTCGTCCGCTGTGCTGCCGACTTCACCGAGATCTCCGCCGTGGCCGAGGGTGCGTCGCAGGCACTGGTCGAGGTGCTCGGCGAGGTGCGCGGCCGCGGTGTGCGCACCGCGGTCGGAGTGGTCTCGTTGCCGGGCGGTGCCCCGGTGGAGGTCGAGCTGGTTGCTTCGTACAGCCAGCCGTCGCCGCCATGATCGCCGCCGTCTGCGTCAAGCAGGTCCCCATGCTCATCGACCTGCGTTTCGACACGCAGGCAGGTCGGATGGTGCGCGACGGGGTGCGCCTCCAGGCCAACCCGCTCGACAACATCGCCACGCTGACCACGGTTGCGGCGCTCGCCGGCGTCGACAACGCCGAGGTTGTCGCCCTTTGCATGGGACCGCCGCAATCCGAGGCGGTGCTGCGCCACGCCATCGGCCTGGGCGCGGATCGCGGCATCCTCGTCTGCGATCCCCTGCTCGCCGGCTCGGACACCCTGGCAACGGCACGAGTGCTGGTCGCGGCAATCCGTCGCCTCGGCGCCACGCTGGTGGTGCTTGGCCGCCACTCCATCGACGCCGAGACCGGCCAGACCGGGGCGATGGTCGCGGGGCTGCTCGACTGGCCGGTGCTCAGCGCGATCCGCGCGCTCGAGCTGACGCCAGGTGGCGTGCGAGCGCAGCGCGAGACCGACGACGGCGTCCAGACGGTCGAGGCGTCGCTACCGGTTGTGCTCACCGTGGCGGACTCCGCAGGCCGAGAGCGGTGGCCATCGGCAGAGGATCGCGAGCGGGCCGCCGCCGCGCCCCTGCAGACCTGGGACGCCGGCGCCCTCCGTCTCGAATCGGCGGTGGTCGGATCCGCCGGATCGCCGACGTCGGTCGGTGCGGTGCGCCTGGTCACCAGCGACCGGCGCCCAGTCATGCTCGACGGTGGGCCCGCGACGGCGATCGAAGCACTCTGCGCAGCGCTGCGGCGAGCCCCGTCCGTCGGCGCCGCCGATCCGCGCCCAGGCGGAGCGCGCCCGCCTGGCTCTGGGGTGTGGGCGGTGGTCGAAGCCGGTCCGGCAGGACTGCGCCGGGTCAGCCGGGAGCTGGTCGGCGCCGCTGCCGAGCTGGCCGACGCACTCGGCGGCCCGGCGGTTGCGGTTGCGCTCGGTGCGGAGGCCGCCGACCGGGTGGCCGAGGCGGGCGCATGGGGAGCCGACGCAGCCCTTGCCGTGCCCTCGGCCGGCACCGCGCGCGGCGATCCGGCCCTCCACGCCGCAGCTCTTGGCGCGCTGATCCGCGACCGCAGCCCGGCGGCGGTGCTGCTGCCCTCGACGACCTGGGGCCGCGAGGTGGCGGGCATCGCCTGCGCCCAGCTTGGCCTTGGTCTGACGGGCGACGCCATCGGCTTCGAGGTCGGCCCCGGGGGCCTGCTGGCGCTGAAGCCAGCGCTCGGCGGCGCCCTGGTGGCGCCGATCGCCTCATCGACCGTGCCCGCGGTTGCCACCGTGCGCAGCGGCGCGCTGGCGGTTGCGGCGCTCAGCGGCAGCGCGTGCCCGGTCGAGGTGGTCCGTCCGAGCCTGGCCGCCCCGCGCGTCGTCGAGACGTCGTTCGTGGCAGACGCCGGCGAGGCCGACCTCACCTGGGCGACCACGGTATTCTGCGCGGGCATGGGCCTCGGCGAGGACGGCATCGCGCTGCTGCAGAGGTGTGCGCGCCAGGCGGGAGCCTCGGTGGCAGCGACCCGGCGCGTCTGCGAAGCGGGCTGGCTGCCGCGCCGCCTCCAGGTGGGGCTGACCGGTCACAGCATCGCGCCTCAGCTCTATGTCGCGGCCGGGGTGCGTGGGGCATTCGAGCATCTCACCGGCATCCGGCGCGCGGCAGTTGTGGTGGCGATCAACACCGATCCGCAGGCGCCGATCTTCGAGGCGTGCGACTACGGCATGGTGGGGGATGCCCACACGCTGCTTCCGCTGCTGGCGGAGCGACTCGCGGCAGCGCGGTCAGCACCGCAGCCGCTGGCCGTGGGCAGCACATCCGCGACCACCACAGAGGAGTACTCCTGATGGCGCAATCCACGCAGCCGGCTCCGGCAGCTGAACGCACGCACGAGCAGAGCGAGCCTGAGTCGATCTCCGGCGGCCACCTCGTGGCCAAAGCCCTCAAGGCCGAGGGCATCGACGTGATCTTCACGCTGTGCGGCGGACACATCATCGACATCTACGACGGCTGCGTGGACGAGGGCATCGCGATTGTCGATGTGCGTCACGAGCAGGTCGCCGCCCATGCTGCTGACGGCTACGCCAGGGTCACCGGGCGTCCCGGCTGTGCGGTGGTCACGGCCGGGCCGGGCACCACCGACGCCGTGACCGGCGTGGCCAATGCCTTTCGCGCCGAGAGCCCGATGCTTCTCATCGGCGGCCAGGGGGCGCTCAGCCAGCACAAGATGGGCTCGCTGCAGGACCTGCCCCACGTCGAGATCATGGCGCCGATCACCAAGTTCGCGGCCACGGTTGCGCATACAACACGCATCGCCGACATGACGGCGATGGCGTTCCGCGAGTGCTTCAACGGCGCGCCGGGCCCCTCGTTTCTCGAGATCCCTCGCGACATCCTCGACGCCAGGGTGCCGTTGGACAGGGTGACCATCCCCGCGCCGGGACGGTACCGAGCGTCCACGCGCAGCCTCGGGGATCCCCGCGCGATCGAGTCGCTCGCCGCTCTCATCGACTCTGCGGAGAAGCCGTGCGTGCTCTTCGGCCAGCAGGTCTGGACGTGCCGCGCCACCGATGCTGCGATCGCCTTCTGCCGCGGTCTCAACATTCCCGCATTCACCAATGGGGCCGCGCGGGGCACTCTGCCGCCGGGCGATCCACACCACTTCCAGCTCACCCGCCGGCACGCGTTCGACAACGCCGACCTGATCATCATCGTCGGCACACCATTCGATTTCCGCATGGGCTACGGACGCCGGCTCGGCGCCGGCGCCACCGTCGTGCAGGTCGACATGGACTACCGCACCGTGGGCAAGAATCGCGACGTCGACCTCGGGCTGGTGGGCGACGTCGGGGTGATCCTGTCCGCCGTGACCGCGGCCGCCTCGCGCCGCTCCGGCGCATCGCGCGCACGCAGCGCGTGGTTCGATGAGCTCCGCGCTCTCGAGAAGTCCAGCTACGACAAGCGGTTGCCGCGGCAGCTCTCCGACGCGCAGCCGATCCACCCGCTGCGCCTGGCCCACGAGATCAATGAGTTTCTCACCGAGGACTCCGTCTACATCGGCGACGGCGGCGATGTCGTCACCTTCTCCGGAGGTGTCGTCCAACCCAAGGCCCCCGGCCATTGGATGGATCCCGGACCGCTCGGAACCCTCGGCGTCGGGGTGCCCTTCGCGATGGCCGCCAAGTACGCGCGGCCCGACCAGGAGGTCGTCGTCCTGTTCGGTGACGGCGCCTTCAGCCTCACCGGTTGGGACTTCGAGACCATGGTGCGCTTCAAGCTGCCGTTTGTCGGGGTGGTGGGCAACAACTCGTCCATGAACCAGATCCGCTACGGCCAGATCCAGAAGTACGGCGAGGCGAGGGGTCGCGCCGGCAACACGCTCGGCAACGTCGCCTACGACCAGTTCGCGAGGATGCTCGGTGGCCACGGTGAGGAGGTCCGCGATCCCAAGGACATCGCTGCCGCGCTGCGACGGGCGCGGGAGTCGGGGCTGCCGTCGCTGATCAACGTCTGGATCGACCCCGAGGTCTACGCACCGGGCACCATGAACCAGACCATGTACAAGTGACCAGCAGGAGACGGTGATGACACACGCCCTTGACGGGGTGAGGGTTCTGGACATGACCCACGTGCAGTCCGGGCCGTCATCGACCCAGATGCTTGCCTGGCTCGGCGCCGACGTGATCAAGGTCGAGGCGCCCGAACGCGGTGATGTCACCCGCGGTCAGCTCCGCGATATTCCCGGGGTCGACAGCCTGTATTTCACGATGCTCAACTGCAACAAGCGCAGCATCACCCTCAACATGAAATCAGACGAGGGCAAGAAGATCTTCGCTGAGCTGGCGCGACGGTCCGACGTTCTCGTCGAGAACTTCGGTCCGGGCGTGATGGATCGTTTCGGCTTCACCTGGGAGCGTCTCCAGGAGATCAACCCACGGCTCATCTACGGGTCGATCAAGGGCTTCGGCCGCGGCCGGTACGCCAACTTCAAGGCGTACGAATCGATCGCCCAGGCCATGGGCGGGGCGATGAGCACCACCGGGTTCGAGGACGGACTTCCGCTGACCACAGGGGCGCAGATCGGCGACAGCGGAACCGGCATCCACCTGGTCGCGGCCCTGGTCGCCGCGCTCTACCAGCGGGTCACCACCGGGCGCGGCCAGCGTGTCGAGGTGGCCATGCAGGAGGCGGTGCTCAACCTCTGCCGCGTCAAGCTGCGCGACCAGCAGCGCCTCGCCCACGGTCCGCTCAGCGAGTACCCCAACAAGAGCTTCGGCGATGAGGTTCCGCGATCCGGCAACGCGTCGGGCGGCGGCCAGCCGGGTTGGACGGTGCGATGCCGGCCCGGCGGCCAGAACGACTATGTCTACGTCATCGTGCAGCCGCTGATCTGGCCCGCGTTGGCGGCGCTCATCGGCCGAGCCGAGCTGGCCGACGACCCGCAGTGGAGCACGCCGGAGGCCCGCCTGACCAAGCTCGACGAGATGTTCGCGCTCATCGAGGCGTGGTCGCTGCAGCACACCAAGTGGGAGGTGCTCGACCAGCTCAACGCTCGGAACGTGCCGTGCGGGCCGGTGATGAGCACGCGGGACCTCATCGAGGATGAGACGCTCGCCGAGCTCGGAGCCATCGTCACGGTGGATCATCCGCAGCGCGGGTCGTTCAAGACCGTGGGCAGTCCGCTGCGGATGTCGGATTCGCCGGTCGAGGTTCGGCGCTCACCGCTGCTCGGTGAGAACAACGCGGAGATCTACGCTGAGCTTGGCTACTCGACTGAGCAGCTGGCGCAGTGGCACGCGACGGGGGTCATCTGATGGCAGCGACCCCAACACCGTCCCTGAGGCTTCCTGAGCGGCGGCTGCTGATCGGCGGCGAGTGGGTCGACGCCGTGTCGGGAGCCACGCAGGCCACCGAGAACCCCGCCACAGGTGAGGAGATCACCAAGGTCGCCCGCGCCGGTGCGGCCGACGCGGAGCGGGCCGTATCCGCCGCGCGGGCCGCGTTCGATTCCGGGCCATGGACGACGATGAGCGCAGCCGATCGCGGCCGCCTCATCGCCCGGCTGGCCGGCCTCGTCGACCAGAATCGCGATGATCTGGTTGCCCTGGAATCGCTGGACGGTGGCAAGCCGCTTCGGGCCACCGCGCGCCAGGATCTCCCCGCCGTCATCGACTGCCTGGAGTACTACGCGGGCTGGGCAGACAAGATCAAGGGCGATGTCGTCCCGGCGCGGCCTGACGCGCTCACCTATCTGCGCCGCGAGCCGGTTGGAGTCGTCGTCGGCATCGTGCCCTGGAACTTCCCGCTGATGAACGCGGTCTGGAAGATCGCACCAGCGCTCGCCAGCGGCTGTGTCATGGTCTTGAAACCGTCCGAGCTCACCCCGCTGACCGCGCTGCGGCTCGGCGAGCTGGGGCTGGAGGCCGGTCTGCCTGCGGGAGTGCTCAACGTCGTTCCCGGGCTGGGCAACGAGGTCGGCAGCGCACTGGTGGCGGATCCGCGCGTCGACAAGATCTCCTTCACGGGGTCGCCGGCAGTCGGCAAGACGATCATGCGCGCGGCGGCTGAGAACGTCACCCGGATCGGTCTCGAGCTGGGCGGCAAGTCCGCGAACATCGTGTTTGCCGACGCGGATCTCCCTGCCGCGGTCACCGCAGCGACGTCCGGGGTGTTCTTCAACGCCGGCCAGGTGTGCTCGGCGGGATCGCGGATCCTGGTCCATGACGCTGCGCGCGATGAGTTCGTGCAACGGCTGGCCGATACTGCGGCCACGATCCGCGTCGGAGACCCACAGGATCCGACCACGCGGATGGGTCCGATCATCTCGGCCAAGCAGTTGAACCGGGTCACCGGCTACATAGCGATCGGCACGGAGGAAGGCGCCAGGCTTGTCACCGGCGGAAGCCGGCTGGACCGCCCGGGGTACTTCGTCGAACCGACGGTGTTCACCGATGTCCGCGGGGACATGCGCATCGCCCAGGAGGAGATCTTCGGTCCGGTGGCGTCGGTGATCGGCTTCACCGATGAGGACGAGGCCATCGCCATCGCCAATGGCACCGCCTACAGCCTGGCTGCCGCGGTGTGGAGCCGGGATGTGACCCGTGTCCACCGCGTTGCCCATCGCCTGCGCGCCGGAACCGTGTGGGTCAACACGTACGGCCAGACCAACACGCGCCTGCCCTGGGGCGGCGCCGGCGGCGACTCCGGCATCGGGCGCGAGCTCGGCGAGGCCGCGCTGGCCAACTACACCGAGACCAAGACCATCTGGATCAACCTTCGAGGGGATACGTAGCGGCCTCGACCCCCGCCGCCGCGAAAGTAAAGTCGATGCGGTGGCCGTCCTCCTCGCGCTGATTGCGGCCATCGCATACGGAGTCTCTGACTTCCTCGCCGGCCTGATGTCGCGCAGGGCCAGTGTGTTCATGGTCACGCTCATCTCTGAAGCGGTGTCCACGGTCGTCGTCTGTGCGGCCCTGCCCTTCTCGGGCGGGGTTGTCGACGGCGCCTCGCTTGCCTGGGGCGGCATCGCAGGTGTGGGCGCCGGCGGCGGCGCGATGTTTCTCTACCGTGGCCTGGCCCGGGGCAGCATGAGCATCGTCGGACCTGTGAGCGCGGTGGTCACGGCCGCCGGTTCGGCGACGGTGGGCCTGGGCCTCGGTGAGCGCCCCGGGCCGGTCACCGTCGCCGGCATCGTGCTGGCGTGCATCGCGGTTGCCCTGGTCTCGATGAGTGAGCCGACCGGGCGAGTCTCACGGGGTGAGGCGTGGCGCGCGTTGCTCAACGCGACAGCCGCGGGGATCGGCTTTGCGGTGCTCTTTGTCGGGCTCAATCGCGCGGGAGGGGGTGCCGGCCTATGGCCGGTCGCGGCCGCCACGCTGATGGCGACGCTTCTCGCTCTGATCGCCGTGGTGATCGCGGTGCTGCGCAGTCACGAGCAGGTTGGCAGCATCCGGCGCATCTCGTCGGGCAGTTTGGCGGTGGGCGTGCTCGGCGGTGGCGCCACGGTCGCGTACTTCGTGGCCACTCATCGCGGCCTGCTGACGGTGACCGCGGTGGTCACCTCCCTGTATCCCGCCACCACAGTGCTGCTGGCGCTGGCCGTTCTGCGCGAGCGGATGCGTCGCGTCCAGACTCTCGGGGCTGGGCTGGCCGCGGTGGCGGTGGCACTGCTGTCGACAGCAGGTGGATAGCCGGTGCACAGGCGTGGGGCCGTGTCTCAGCAGGTACACAATGGCCTCGATGGAAGTCCGCCGCTACATCGTGGTGTCGCTGCGCAGTTCATTTGGTTTGGCGTCAGCGACGCATGAGGCACAGCCATGATCGATACGCCCGTCCGCCCGCCCGGCACGGTTCGACTGATCGCCACAGACGTCGACGGCACGGTGTTGCTGCCGGAGGCTCCCTGGATATCCGATCGGACGCTGGCGGCGATCAGACAGGCAATGCTGGCTGGCATGAGCGTGTTGCTGGCCACCGGGCGGCGACCGCAAACCTTGAAGCCATTGGCGTCAGCCCTCGGCGTGATGGGCCCGGCGATCTGCTGCAACGGCGCGCTCATCTGCGACCTCGACACCATGGCCGTCCTCAGCGACGTCCGCATGTCCGCGGATCAGGCAGCAGCCGTGATTCGCGACGTCCGCGCGGCCATACCCGGTGTGTGCTTCGCGTGGGCATGCGGGCTCAGCGGCGGGTGCGACGCGGACTACCTGGCGACGATCCCGGCCGAGCGGCGTCTGATGATCCCGAGTGCGCACGCCGACCCGAGAGGCTTTCTCCTCGAGACTGTCGACGATATCGAAGCACACATCGCCAGCGGCGTGACCCGCATCGTCGTCAAGCACCCGGCCTGGCCGGTGACCGATGTCCTCGCTGCGGCGGCTGCCGCCGCCGGGGACCGTGCCATGGTCACATGGTCGCACGCGCCGTTTGCAGAGATCCATGCGCCGGCTGTCAGCAAGGCAGCGGCGCTTGCCCAGCTGTGCGCGGCCGCGAGGGTGGACCGCTCCGACGTGGTTGCGATCGGTGACGGCCACAACGATCTCGACATGCTGCTCTGGGCGGGCCGGGGCATCGCCATGGGCAACGCCCACCCTGCCGTGTTGGACGCCGTGCCCGAGCGCACCCACAGCAACGCCGAGGACGGATTCGCTGCGGTTCTCGAGTCGCTGCTCATCGGCTGACCGGTGCCGACGTGATGTACTAGAGGCTCAGGAGGTTTGTGCATGACTCAATTTCCCGATCCGTCGCCGGGTCCCACCTCGGGGCCACCGCTGCGCGTCCTGGTCAAGCCTGACCAGGCCATCCCTGTCGGAGCGCCCCGAGCGGCCGCCGACGGTGGGCCCTACACCCTGCGCGGCAACACGACCAACTTCCAGGTCTCGTACGAGGACTCGCTCGGCGCCGAGGGCCCGGTCCTCGCTGACGCCGTCCTGGCGACTTGTGAGGCCGACTACATCAGCCTGCGCACGTGGTTTGGCGGGCTGACCCCGGGCGGTCTGCCGTTCACCATCTTCGTGGTCACCGGCACGTTCGGCGCCTACCACGCCAGCTGTGCCGCAACGGAGCTGCACCTCGCCGCCTTCGACGGCACCAACGCGGACCTGGTGCGCATGCTCATGGTCGCCGAGGCCGACGAGGTGATGATGGCGGCGCAGAACGTCGGCTGGGATTGTGGTGCCAGCCACGGTGAGGGGCTCTCGCGCGTCCTCTCCACGGAACGCTATCCCACGCAACTCGACGGCTTCGCCACCGCCGCCAGCTGGCTGGACTCGAAGCGGCCCGACTGGGTGACCACCACCGAGCAGACCGACCAGAACTACGTGTCGATCGGGTGCGCCACGCTCTTCATCAACTACCTGCGCCACCAGCTCGGCTACAGCCTGACCGCGATCGTCGGAGCCGGCGCACCCACCCTGGCGCAGGTCTACACCAACCTCAGTGGCAAGACCGACGGCTTCGCCCCCTTCAACACGCTGCTGCAGAAGCGCTTTCCAGTTGGTCAGCCGAGTGGACTGAGCAACGACAACCCCTTCCCCATCGCACCCTGACGGGTGTCACTGCCTTCGACGAGTCATCGCCGCACCAATGAGCAGAACGAGCATCCTCGTCAAGCGGAATCAGCCTGGGCGATCGTGGCCCTTGGGCCCGTGCGGCTTGGGTCCGTGCGGTTTGGGCCGGTGCGCTTCGCCATGAGGCGGCGGTGGATGCGCTGGCGCACCGAGGCGCTCCTCGTCGACCCCGGTCTGCGCGCGAAACGCCTTGCGTGCGTAGAGGAGGCGCAGCGCTGCCTCGGTGAGCGCGCTCTCGTCGCCGCCCACAGCGCGCACCTCCACCTCGGCACCGCGCTTGAGCATCCTGACGCCGTCGACGCCGCAGTCGGTCAGCTCGAGGAGGCGCTTGATGAGCCGTGCGATCGCCTCGTCGCGCGGCGAGTAGCGCAGCCGTCCGTGCTCGATGGAGGGGCTGATGATGCCCTGTTCCTCCCAGTAGCGGAGCACGCGAGGGCTCACCCCAACCCGCTCAGCAAGGCGCGGGATGGCGACGAAGTCGTCGTCTTGATCTGTCATAATTCTGTAAGATAGTCAGGACCCGGCCGCCGGAGGCTGCGGCCCTCTCCAGTTCAAGTCGTCAGCCAAGGCGCACCGGCGTGCTCATTCACCCTTCAGCATATACCACGAATACGGCACCTTGGCAGGCCGTCCTGGGAGCCGTCGCCCAGACCTGGCCGCCGTTCGCGCTGGTCGCCGGGCTGCTCCTGATCGGCTTCGTGGCCGCCGGCGACGGCGTCTTCGCGTGGGCCGGATCGCGCATCGCCGCGTTCCGCGGTGGACCCGCCGTTCTCTTCACCGGACTCCTCGGTCTGGTCGCCTTGGTCACGGCCACTCTCAACCTCGACACCTCCGTCGTCTTCCTCACTCCGCTGCTGCTCGAGGCGGCGCGTTGCCGCGGTCTCGATGAGCGGCCTTTCCTGTACGGCACCGTGCTGATGTCGAACTCGGCGTCGCTCCTGCTTCCCGGCTCCAACCTGACCAACCTCCTCGTCCTGGCCGGCTCGCCGGTGTCGGGCGGCGACTACGCACTGAGGATGCTGCTGCCGTGGATTGCCACTGTCGGCGTCACCTGGCTCGTGGTATGGGCGGCGTACCGGCGCTTCCTCCGCCGCAACGGAAGGTCGCAGCACCAGTCGGTCCGCATGCGTGGCCGTCTCGGCGCGGTCGCGATTGTGATCGCCGTGGGGCTCGTGCTGCTGCTGCGCAATCCGGCCGTGCCGGTGCTCGGGCTCGGCGTGGGAGTCGCCGCCTGGTGTCTTGTTGGCCGCCGGATCGAGGCCCGTCGCCTGCTCGGAGCCATGAACCCGGTGACGCTGGCCGCGCTCTTCGCCGGCGCTGTGCTGCTGGGCACGCTGGCCCGTTCGTGGGGCCTGCCGGCAACCCTGATGAGCAGCGCCAACGCCTGGCAGTCGACGGCGCTCGGTGCCTCGGCGGCGGTGGCGCTGAACAATCTTCCCGCCGCGTTGCTTCTCAGCTCCTCCCCGCCGGCGCATCCGCTCTTCCTGCTGCTCGGCCTCGACCTCGGCCCCAACCTCGCGGTCACCGGGGCGCTCTCCGCTGTGCTCTGGATGCGGGTGGCGCGACGACACGGTGCCATGGTGTCGGCAGTCGCGTACTCGAGGCTCGGCTCCGCCGTCGCCGTGCTCTGCCTGGCGGCCGCCGCGGCGTGCCTGTCGATCGCCTGCTGTTCGGCACCATGACGACCGCGAGGTGCCACTCCGCGACGCCGGTCCCGTTGGCGTACGATGGCCTTCGCGCCAAGCGCGCCAGACGGGCGATTGCGAGGGGACATGCGATCTCGGAGGGGGACGCGGTTCGTGGCCGTGCGTGGTGGCGACCATCGATGGTCTGCGACCGCGAGGTTGCGCATCACGTTCTGGCTCGTCTACATCGCCGTCGGGGTCGGCTTCTTCGCCGTCTCTGACAACCCCACCTTGGTGCCCGGCGTCGCGGCCTCCGCGCAGCACGCCGCCGATGCGATGCACCGCATCCTGGCCGGTGCCGCCGCCACGCCTCCCGTCGCACCGACCGCGCCGGTGCTGCCGCCCCAGCAGGCGCGGGTCAGCGCCCCCGGCCCGGGCGCGACCAGCGCCCCGAGCTCGATCGAGCCGCCGATCGGGCTGGTTCTGCCCACCGCAGCGACGGTCCCTGCGACGCGCGCCCCGGCGAGGTGGTCAAGCGCGGACTGTGCCTGGGCGAGCGCCACGCTGACCCGCGACGCTCAGCTCGACCTCGATGAGGCCGCGGCTGTGCAGAGCGGCGGCGACAGCCGGTACGGGAGCAGCGCAGCGCTGGTCGGCTACTACCGCGACTACGCGGCCGAGTGGCTGGCGGTGAACCGATTGGTGGCGGCGATCTGTCACGACCACGCCGCCCCGACGTACGCACAGATCAGCCAGGCTGAGGGCTGGTTCACGCAGGCCGAGCAGGCCCACGCCGGCGACAACCTGACCCACCCTGAGAACGCCGAATGGAACAACGGGTGGATCGGCAACTACCAGCGCATGGTTGCGCTCTTCGCCGGCCTGCCCCACTGACGGCGGCGTTCTCACAGGAGCGACGGTACAGGCTGCCTCCTGCACCGGCGTATCGCAACCCCACAAACAGCCGCAACGCGACGTGTCGCCGCGACGCGCCTCAGGCCAGCTCGGGTGGGCTGACTCCGATGGGGTTGGGGTAGACAAGGCCGCCGGGTGCCATCAATTTCGTCACCAGTCCCCTGAGCAGGCCGAGCAGGCGCTCGCGCCGCGACTCATCCATCTGCGTCCACGGACCTGAGGCAAGCTCGTCCGTGGTGCGCTCCACCGCCGCGCGCAGAGTATGCCCGGCATCGGTGAGCACACCGTTGGCGTCGAGGAGGCCGCGTGTTCGCAACCGCTCCTCGGCCTCCTGCCACTGCTCCTCAGTCCAGCCGCGGAAGCTGCGCATCGTGGCCGCATCCACGCCCTTGCCGTGCGCATGTGCGGTGATCACCGCCTCCACGCCATCCAGCCCGTGGACGGTGAGCGCGGCGACGTGACCATCGAAGCGGTGTTCGCGGAGAAGCGCGCACGCGTGCCAGAGAGCGAGGTGTGGTGGGTCTGGAACCGGCAGGCCCGCGTGGCCCGCATACAGCGGTCGGCCATCCGCATGCAGGTGCGCGGCTGCATCGAGCGCACGATCCGCCGCCTCAGCCACATCAGAAGACTCAACGTCGGCGCCCCAGAGGCGGCGCAGCGCGGCGTCGACCGACTCGAGCCGGGCGGCCAGGACGCGCTCCGGGGTCGAATAGCTCCACGCATCCGGGATGGCGCGGTGCACCATCGCCGGCGCGAAGTTGTGGAACACAGCGGTGACCACCTCCGGGCTCACCGCTCCCATCGGAGCCGAGCGCGAGGCGAAGTAACCCATCCAGCCGCCACGCAATCCCGCCTCCGCATAGCGTTCGCGCGACTCGGGTGCAAAGTAAACGATCGCGTGGACGGGCTCGAAGTGCGTCCAGGCGCGCCGGGTTTGGTTCACCGTGTTGCTCTCAACCGGCGGCGGTTGGCGCGGCTGCGAACTCGACCTGGGTGTGCAAGGGGTCGAGCGTCCACCTGCCCATCGAGAACCCTCCTGTTCACGGCCGCTCACGATGATGGCACAGAGCGCGAGCCACACGGTTCCAGCGCGCGAGGCCGCACAGCTGCACCGGCACCAAGCTTCTGCACCATGACGTGGCGGCTCAGGCCCAGCCGGCGCTATCCTGCTCAGTGCACGCGGGAGCTCGGACTGGGCTGGGCTGAGAGGGCGACGCTGAGGGTCGCCGACCGCTGAACCTGACCGGGTAATGCCGGCGTAGGGAGGTAGCCATGGCGGTAGCCACTGAAGCTGCGGCGGCGCATCCGATCGACCGTTGGGTCGAGCCCGCACCCACCCTGGCCGGACCGGTTCCGCGTCCATTGGGATTGGCCGACCAGGTGGCGCTGTGGGGCAACCTGGGCGTCAGCCTGCTGGGTCCCGTGGGGGCGCTGTTCGTCCTTGCCCCAGCCGGGGCTGCTCCTCTGTCGCTGGTTGCCGCCTTCATCGCGGTGGCAGTCGGCACCGCGTTGGGCACGCTGCTGCTCGCCGCCTCCGCGCTTGCCGGCGCGCAGACCGGCGCACCCGCGATGGTGCTGCTTCGCGGGCTGTTCGGCGCGCGTCTTTCCTTCCTGCCGACGGTGCTGAACCTGTTGCAGTGCCTGGGCTGGGCGATCTTCGAGCTGGTCGTGATCGCCGCCGCCGCGGAGCAGCTGTTCCCTGGCCGCTCGCGCTGGCCGTACGTTGTCGCCGCGGGGGTTCTGACCACGGTCATGGCCCTGCGACCACTGGGGGTGGTCCGGGTGCTGCGCCGATATGCCCTGGTCGCGGTCGTCGTCGCCACGGTGTATCTGTTTGCTCAATTGCTACGCCATCCGGTGGGGTCACTGACGAACGGTTCGTGGAGCGGCTTCTGGCTGGCCGCCGATGTCGTCATCGCTGTCGCCGTCTCCTGGGTGCCGCTGGCGGCTGACTACTCGCGGCACTCGCGGTCGGGTCGCGCGGCGTTCCTGGGTTCGTTCCTTGGCTACACCGTCTCCCAGACGGCCTATTACACCCTTGGGCTCGTGGCTTTCGCGACGGTGGTCAGCAGCCAGGGCGATACGCAGACCGGTCTCTTCGCGGCTTTTCTCGCCATACCGTTCGGCTGGTTGCCCTTCGCCGTGCTGGTGCTCCGCGAGCTGGACGAGTCATTCACCAACGTGTACTCGACGGTGGTCTCCGTCCAGAACCTGCGACCACTCAGCGACCGTCGGATTCTTGCGGTGGTCATCGGCGTCCTGGCGACCGTGCTGGCGCTGGTGCTGCAGATTGCCGACTACCAGAGCTTCCTCTATCTCCTCGGATCCGTGTTCGTGCCGATGGTCGCCGTGTTCCTGGTGGACTATTTCCTCCTGCACGGCCGCCGCGCCTGGGACTGTTCGTACGATGCGCCGCCGCGCTGGGCCATGCTCGTCCCCTGGGCCCTCGGTTTCTGCACCTACCAGATGGTGAATCCTGGGTCGGTGTCCTGGTGGGCCTCGGCGTGGAGCAGCGCGCAACGCGCGATCGGGTTCACGCCGCCGACGTGGATGAGCGCGTCCGTCACCTCCTTTGTGGTAGCCGCCGCAGCGACGCTCGTGGTTGGCCTGCTGGTGCGCCGGCGGACGGCGCACTCCGGCGTCCGTCTCGCGTGAGCGCTGGCAGCGGCGGGTCGACGGATACGGCGGTGGCGCCACTGACGGCACGGCTGCGCGCCGCAGCCGGCGTCACGCTCAGCGCGATCCGCAACCACCCGTTCATCGTCGAGCTCGGGGACGGTAGTCTGGACCGCGCGGCGTTTCGCTTCTACGTCGTGCAGGACGGCCACTACCTGCGCGAGTTTTCGCGGGCGCTCACCATCCTCGCCGACCGCGCCCCCAGCCGAGCCGTCGCCACCTTGTTGGCCGAGCACGCGGCCACAACCGTCACCGTGGAGCAGTCACTGCATGCGACGCTGCTCGCGGAGATGCCGAGCAGGCCAGCCGACGTGGCGGACGCATCCGTGGCGCCGGTGACCCTCGCCTACACGAGCTACCTGATCGCCACGTGTGCCACGGGCACTCTCCTGGAAGGCGTCGCGTCGATGCTGCCGTGCTACTGGATCTACTGCGACGTGGGTCGGGAGCTGCGCGCACATTCCTCCCCGGATCCGCTCTATTCCCGGTGGATCGACACCTACGCCGGCGAGGAATTCGAGCAGGCGGTCACGCAGATGCTCGAGCTGACCGACTCCATCGGCACACCCCGGGGCGACGCCGAGCGGCAGTCGGCGACGGATCGCTTCGTCACGTCGGCGCGGTACGAGTGGATGTTCTGGGACGCAGCCTACCGTCAGCTCGGCTGGCCGGTTTGAGCCGCTCAGGCCGGGCCGTCGTATACGACAATCGCCTGCCATGGTCCCGGTCGACGATGACGCCGTGGCGGCGAGCGCCGCAGCGTTCCGTGCGGCGCGGGCGGCGCTGATCCGCTGGCGGGACGACTACGAGACGGCATATCGTGAGTTCCGCTGGCCGGTCCTGACCCAGTTCAACTGGGCTCTGGACTGGTTCGACACGCTGGCGCAGGACGCGGCGACATCGTCGCAGCCCGCTCTGTGGATCGCGCAGGCGGGCCAGCCGGACACCGTGCTGTCCTTCGCCGACCTCTCGGCGCGGTCCAACCAGGTGGCCAACTGGCTGACTGCCCTCGGTGTGCGTCGAGGTGACCGGCTCATCCTCATGCTCGACAACCAGGTCGAGCTGTGGGAGACGCTGCTCGCCGGCATCAAGCTCGGCGCCGTGCTCATCCCGGCAAGCACGCTCCTGACTCCGGCCGACCTGCACGATCGCGTTCAGCGCGGGGAGGCACGTCACGTCGTGGTGGGTGCGCAGAACATCGACAAGTTCGCGCAGATTCCCGGCGGCTACACGAGGATCTGCGTCGGCTCGGCCGCCGACGGCTGGCTCAGCTACGCCGACGCCGAGTCTGCGTCGCCCACGTTCTCACCCGCTGGGGCGACGCTCGCCACCGACACGCTGCTGCTGTACTTCACGTCGGGCACGACTGCGCAGCCAAAGCTTGTCGAGCACACGCACGCCTCCTACCCGGTCGGTCACCTGTCCACCATGTACTGGATCGGGCTCGAACCCGCAGACATTCACCTCAACATCTCGTCGCCCGGGTGGGCCAAGCACGCCTGGAGCAACGTGTTCGCCCCCTGGAACGCCGGGGCCACCGTGTTCATCCACAACTACGCGCGGTTCGATGCACCCGAGCTGCTGTCGGTGATGGATCGATGCCGCGTGAGCAGCTTCTGCGCTCCGCCGACGGTGTGGCGGATGCTCATCCAGAGCGACCTGCGCACGCTCAGCCATCCACCCGCCAAGGTGGTCGGCGCCGGCGAGCCGCTCAACCCCGAGGTGATCGCGCAGGTGGAGCAGGCGTGGGGCGTCACCATCCGCGACGGCTTCGGCCAGACGGAGACCACGGTCGCGATCGCCAACACGCCCGGTCAGCGGGTCAAGCCCGGCTCGATGGGACGACCGGTCCCCGGCTATGCGATCGCGCTCATCGATCCCGTCAGCGGTCAAGCCGGCGACGAGGGTGAGGTCTGCGTCGACCTGGCCGCCCGGCCGCTTGGCCTGATGGCGGGCTATCGCGGCGACGACGAACGTGCCCGCGAGGCCATGGGCGGGGACTATTACCACACCGGTGACGTGGCCTCGAGGGACGGCGACGGATACATCACCTACGTCGGCCGCGCCGACGACGTCTTCAAAGCGTCGGACTACCGCATCTCACCCTTTGAGCTTGAAAGCGTTCTGCTCGAGCACGACGCCGTGGCCGAGGCCGCGGTCGTGCCGGCGCCGGACCCGGTTCGGCTCGCCGTTCCCAAGGCATACGTCGTCCTGGCATCCGGCCATGCGGCGTCGCCCGAAACGGCGCTGTCGATCCTCCGGTTCAGCCGCGAGAACCTCGCCCCGTACAAGCGGATTCGACGAGTGGAGTTCAGCGACCTGCCCAAGACGATCTCGGGCAAGATCCGACGCATCGAGCTGCGCGAACGCGAGCAACAGAGAGCCGATAGAGCGGCGGCCACCGTCGAGTACCGGGAGGAGGATTTCGCCGAGCTGGCCGGAGGCTGAGCGGTGCGACTACTGCGGCGTGCTGGGCAGGCGAGCAGCGGAGTGCACCACCGATCGCGCAATCATCGATGCCGCCGCGCAGAGCCCCGCGAGCAGCAGGAAGGCAACCACGAAACCGCCCGATGCGCTGCGCAGCACGCTCACGATCAGCGGGCCGGTGGCGGCCATCAGGTATCCATAGCAGAGCATCCGACTGGTCAGCTGGCGGCCGGCATCGACGGAGTCGGTGACCTGCAGCGGCACGGTCAGCGCCAGGGTGAAGATCGCGCCCGATCCCAAGCCGAGAGCCACCGCCCACAACCACGGTGCCGACGTCGGTGTGAGGGCCACGAGCAGAAGGGCCGCGCCGAAGGTCACCGCTGCCAGGCGCAGCCCGCCCACCAGCCGGCCGGTGCGCTGCACCACCACCGCCGCCGCGAGGGACCCGACGATCTGCGTGCCGGTGAGAATGGAGATCAACAGGCCGGCGCGGTCGGCCGCCCAGCCGCGCTCCTCATACAGCGGTGCCAGCCAGGCGAGCACGCCGTAATACGTCATCGACTGCAGCCCGAACAACAGCGCCACCAGCGCAACCTGCCGGCTACGACCTGACGTACGGATCGCCGCCAGGGCGTGCGGAGGACGGTGCACGCGCAGAGCGACGATTGCCCACAGGCCTGCGGCGAGCAGCGCCGGGATCGCCCACACCGCGAGCCCGCCCCGCCAGGTCGAAGAGAGCTGATCGGCCAGGCGCGGCGTCCCGTATGCAGCCGCCCCAGCGCCGATGTTCATGCCGACGGTGTACATGCCCGTCATCAGGGCGGTGTACGCGGGAAAGTAGGTGCCGACCACCGCCGGCAGGATGGTGTTCCCGGCAGCGATACCGGCGCCCAGGCCCAGCGCGGTCACCAGGAGCAACCACGGGTTGTCCGTCCAGAGCCGCAGCCCAACCGCGACGGTGATGACCAGGAGCGCGCCGACGATCGACCATTCGAGACCCCAGCGAACCGCCAGCCGTGCGCTCCACGGCGACATCAGCCCCATCATGACCACCGGCAGCGTGGTCAACAACGAGCCGTACACCAGCCCAGCCCCAAGGTCGTGCACCACTCTTGGAAGCACCGGCCCAACCGACGAGATCCCCATGCGCAGGTTCAACGCCAGGACGAAGGACGCCACTCCAACCAGGAGAAGGAGCCTGCGCGGCACGGGTCAGCTGTGGGCCGTACGGACGATCACTCGCTCGGAGTCACCACGGCACGTCCGACGATCTGGCCGCGCTCCAGCGCCTGGTACGCATTGTTGGCCTCGGCGAGCGGAACACGCTCGGTGACCATCCGCTCGGCACGGATCAACCCCTCTGTGGCCAACCGCAGGATCTCCGGCATGTCCGACCTTGTCCTTCCCCCGTACGAACCGATCACGCGGATGCCTCGCCGGACCAGCCTGGTGATGCCGATCGACGCCGTGGTGGGGCCGGCGGCGATGCCGATGGCCACCATCCGGCCGCCGTCGCGCACCAGGTCGAATGCCTGCTCGAATGTCTGAGGCCGCCCCAGCGCTTCGAAGGCGACGTCAACGCCCTCTCCATCGGTGAGCTCGCGAACAGCGCTGACCACGTCCTGCTCGCTGCCATTGACGACGCTGGTCGCACCCAGGTCGGTGGCGGCCTTGAGGCGGTCGCCGCTGATGTCCACGGCGATGATCTGCCTGGCCCCGAACGCATGCGCCAGCTGAACGAGGTTGAGACCGACACCGCCGATGGCGACCACCGCCACCGTCTCGCCGAGGCGCAGATCCGCGGCGTGCCGCACCGCACCGTACGCGGTCAGGATCGAGCAACCGTACACCGCCGACTCGACGATGGGCAGCTCGTCCGGGAGTGCGAAGACGCCAGTTGCCGGCACCACGCAGTACTCGGCCAGCCCTGCCATCGAGTACATCCAGAGCGGCTGCCCGTCGCCGCGGCGAAGCCGCGTGGTGCCGTCGTACAGGCATCCCCGCAGCCGGTTCAGCGCGAAGAAACGCTCGCAGAGATCGTCGCGTCCCCGCGCGCAGAATCGACAGCTGCCGCAGGGCATGATGAAAGCTCCGACGACCCGCGAGCCAACCGCGGGGGCATCCGTGTCATCAGCGACGGCCACCACCGTCCCGGAGATCTCGTGGCCGAGGACACAGGGGGTCGGGAATGCCACCTCCGCCTTGATGACGTGGAGGTCGGTGTGGCAGACCCCGCAGCCGGCCACCTTGACGAGCACCTCACCCGCCCGAGGCTGCGGGATGGGAATCTCTTCGATGGCGAGGTCTGCATGGGGCGCCGGGAGAACAGCCGCGCGCATCGTGTCGGGGGTGCTCACGGCCGTTGGTCGGAGGACACCGCGGCGATCTCTGCCGGCGTGAATCCGAGCTCGGTGAGGATCTCAGCGGTGTGCGCGCCGACAGACGGCGGCTGGCGACGCAGGGTTGCTTCGCCAGAGCTGTAGCGAACTGGATGTTTGAGGACACGCACCACTCCCGCCTCCGGGTGATCGAACTCGAGCACGGGATCGAGGAAGCGCACCGCCTCGTCCGCAAATGTCGCCGTCAGGTCATTCACAGGGGCGCACCAGATGTCGCGCTCGCGCAAACGTGTCACCCACTCACTGGTGGTTCGCTCGCGGAAGTACGGGTCGAGCAGCATGCGAATCTCGTTGCGATGCGTGTAGGCGAGCGCCGGGTCCTCGAATGCGCGCAGCTCCTCGGGATTGCCGAGCACCTCGCTGATCGCCTTCACCGGGGCCATCGAGATCGCCAGGTGTCCGTCGGCGGTCGCGTAGAACCCGTACGGCACGGCGTGAAATGTGTCGGCGAGCGGCGCCGTGGGGCGCTCCAGCTGGGTTCCGTTGAGGTGATAGACGACGGGCTCGGTCTGCAGGTCGAGTGCCCCCTGGACAAGCGTCACCTCGACCCGCTGGCCCTCGCCGGTGCGCTCACGACGCACCAGACAGCCGAGGATTCCCATCGCCAGCAGGCTCGCGCTGTGCTGATCCACCACGGCCGCGCCCGCCACCGTCGGACCCTGCTCGGCTGTCCCGGTGTTGGCGCCAAGTCCCGACAGCGCCTGGATGAGCAGGTCCTGGCCGGGCAGCAGCCGGTAGGGACCGTCGCTGCCGTACCCCGAACCGGACGCGTAGACGATGCCGGGGTTGGTCTGACGAACGTGCTCGTAGCCCAGCCCGAGTCGATCCATGACCCCCGGGCGAAAGTTCTCCACCACGACATCGGCGTTGTCGACCAGGCGCCGGGCCGCCAGCAGGGCCGCCGGGCTCTTGAGGTCGAGGGCCACGCTGCGCAGGTTGCGGTTGCCGAGCAGGAAGAATGCGCTGACTCCGTTGATGAACGTGTCAGCTCCGGCCCAGCTTCGTTCCCACGCCCCGCGGCCGGGTTGCTCGACCTTGATCACGTCAGCGCCCATGTCAGCGAGGTACTGGCACGTCGCCGGGCCCATCAGGAACTGCGAGAAGGCCACGATGCGGATGCCGTCGAGCAGCTGCAGGGCCTTCGGCTCCTGGGACATCAGGTGATCAGCTGCATGATGTGCGTGGCCACGGCGACCGTGTCACCACGCTGGTTGGTGACCTCGATGGCGCCGACGGTGCGCTCTTTCTCGGGCACCACCGACGTGATCTCGTAGCTGATGGTCAGGGTGTCGCCGAAGTAGACCGGCTTGATGAAGCGAATTCGGTCGTATCCAAGCGACACCATCGGCCTCTCGAAGTCCTCGAGGATGCGCGTGGAGGTGGCCGACATGTAACCGACGATGAGCGCGCCGTGGGCAACCCGATGGCCGAGGCTCGTTTGCCTGCAGTATTCCTCGTCGACGTGGTTGGGATCCAGGTCGCCGGTGATGCCGGCGAACAGGTACACGTCCGACTCGCTGACCGTCTTGCTGAAGCTGGTGCGCTTGCCGATGGGCACGTCGGCGATGCCCACAGCAGGCGCCCGCTGCGTACCGCTCTGCTCGCCCTCGGTCACCACCATGAGCTCCCCGCGGTGATGCCACCATCGACGAACACCGTCTGGCCGGTGATGAAACGCGCACCTTCCGAGGCGAGGAAGGCGACCACGTCGGCGACGTCCTCGGGAGTCCCGATCCGGCCCAGCGGCGTGTTCTCGATCGTCGCCGCCGCGCGCTCTGGATACTCGTTCATGTAGGCCTCCGTCAATGGCGTCCTGATGATCCCCGGCCCGACGGCGTTGACGTTGACGCCTCTGGGTCCCCACTCGATTGCCAGCGAGCGAACCAGGCCGCTCAATCCTGCCTTGGTCGCAGTGTAGGCAGCGCGAAGGTCCATGCCGTGGATGGCCACGGCCGACGCGGTGACGACGACGCGGCCGCCGGGGCGCGCGAACAGCAGCGGGCCGAACACCTGGCACGTGACAAACACTCCGTAGAGGTTGGTGTCGATCATGTCGCGGAGCTGTGCATCCTCGAGGTCGAGAGCCTTGCCCCGTGTGTTGACGCCGGCGTTGGGCACGAGGATGTCGATCCCGTCCAGGCGGTCGCGGATGGATTCCAGCGCGGCGCGGTCGCGGACGTCGGCGAACTCCGCACAAACGCGGTCATCACCGGCGAACTCCGACTGGATCTCGGCGATCTGGTCCCTGGCGTTGCTCACCGCGATGACGCTGGCGCCCCGCTGATGCAGCGCACGGGTGATTGCCAGGCCGATGCCGCGAGTGCCGCCGGTCACCAGCGCGGTGCGGCCTTCGAGTCTCATGGGGACGGTGCCCCTTTCGGCTCAACCTTCTTGAACGGCTCGAGGATGTGCTTGGCGAAGAGCTCGAGCTGGTCGAGATCGGCGGTCATGGTGTGCAGGAAGATGTGCTCGACGCCGGCGTCGACACGAGCCTGGATGCGCTGCTGGATCTTGTCGATGGTGCCGGTCAGGTACACGGTCTCGATGTAGTCCCAAGGCCTCTCATCGGAGACCACGCCGAGCAGGTGGCGCTTCTGCTCGTCGATGACCTCGTCGTGGTTGGTCGTCTCGGTGAGCCAGCAGAAGTTCTCGTGGGCGATCGCGAAGCCGGTCTGCGCGCGGGAGCGGCCGCGACGGATCAGCTCGTCGTCGATGACCTTCAGGTCCTCGGCGATCTGCCGCGGTTCGGCTGTCGGCCGGGCGATCCAGCCGTCCCACCGGCAGATCCGATCCAGGACCTTCGGCGCCATCTGCGCCTGGTCGGGGGAGGCCTCGTGCGCGAGTTGCTGGCCGCCGGCCGCCCACACCGGCGGAACGTGGCTCAGCGGCTCCACGGTGATGTCGTGCATGTTGTAGTGCGCACCCTCGAAGGTCACGTGCGCACCCCTGAGCAGTTGCATCGACGCCTCGAGCACCTCGTCGGTGCGGGCTCCGCGCTGCTGCCGCGTTCCTCCGGTGGACTCGAACTCCGGCGGGTACCACCCAGTGCCGATGCCGTAGATGAAGCGTCCGCCGCTGAGGTGTTGCAGGGTTGCGATCTCCTTGGCGAGGACGACCGGCTGCCTGGTGGGGAGCACCAGCACGGAGGTCCCCAGCTGCACACGTTCGGTGACGGCGGCGACGTGCGCCAGCGTGATCATCGGCTCGGTCCAGCTGACCCTGTAGAAGCGGGTGGCGGTGAGCAGGTGGTCGGTGATGAACAACGAGTCGAACCCCAGCTCCTCCGCCCGGGTGGCGAAACGGCGGATCTGGGCGCCGTGCTGCGCGGTCTGCCCGGGCAGCAGGTAGGAGGGGACGAACACTCCGACCTTCATCGCGCCGCCTCCGCGAGAGCCGCCGGCTCGTCCAGCTCGCCGGCGATGCGCATCGCCGCCCGGATGCGCTCCCTCTCCTGGTCGGAAATCGGCAGCAGCGGCTCGCGCACGGTTTCGCCCTCGAGCACGCCCTGCATGACCAGCGCAGCCTTGGCACGGGCGCGGTAGCCGCGGACGGGGGCGGCGAAGATCTCGTTGACCAGCGGGGTGAGCCGATCCATGATCGCGCGCGCTTGCGCGTGCCGGCCGGCCAGCGCGTGCTCGATGAGCTCGACCTGCTGCCGCGTTGCCACCGCGCCGAAGCCGATGAGCGCTCCCTCCGCTCCCAACAGAAACGATTCGTAGATGAAGTTGTCGTTGCCGGTGAGAATTGTGCAGTCCGGACGCGCCGCCTTCACCGCATCGCGGGTCCTGACAAAGAGCTGTGGATCAAAGGAAGCCTCCTTGATGGCGGCGACATCGGTCACCAGGCACAGCTTTGCCAGCAGCTCCGGCAGGAAGTTGACGCCGCCGAGCGCTGGCTGGAGCACGAAGAGGATCAGGGGCAGCCCGGTGGCATCGCCGATCGCAGCGTGGTAGCGAACCGCCACCTCCGCGTCGAGCGGCGCTCCCTGAAACGCCGAGATCGGGAAGACCAGCAGCCCGGCGGCCCCGACCCGCTTGAAGTCTTGGGCCAGCGTCACCGCCTGGCTGGTGAACTGCGCGCCGAGGCCGGCGACGACGGGCACCTGACCGCCCACCTCGTCGATGACCACCTCGAGGACGCGCAGACGCTCGTCCGGCCAGAGGTGCGGGCCCTCGCCCGTGTCGACGTTGATGGCCAGCGCCTTTGGCTTGGCCGCGACCACGTGTCGGATGTAGCGACGAAGCCCGGGCTCGTCGATCTCCGCGTTGACGGTCATGGGAAGGACCGTCGCCGGAATCAAACCCGCGAGGTCAAGCTTCATGGTTCTCCTGCATGAGTTCGCAGACGCGAGCCCGGAGTCCGAAGGCTCCGGGCCGCGCCGTCGAGTGCTGTCTACTTGGTGGCCGTGCTCAGTTGATCGGCCGTGAAGGTCTTCTGGATCTGCTCGTTGCCCTGCAGGTCCACCTGCACAGCGTCGAAGGGTCCGAAGACGTTGTGGTACTGGTTGAAGTCCATCGGCCCGCTGGCGCCTTCGAAGTTGATCTTCTTGCCGGCCTTGAGGTCGGCGACCGCGGTTGCCCAGTCGGAGACCTTGTCTCCCGGTGGGTTGGAGATCTGCGTGATGGCGTTGGTCATCGCCTGCGGATCGGTGCTTCCGGCCTGTTCGATCGCCAGCGCCAGGACCATCACCGAGTCGTATGCGTAGTTGGCGTTGGCCAGTGGCTGGTGGCTGTAGACCTTGGCGTACCAGGTGTTGAAGACAGAGCCGCCGCCACCCGGCTCCGAGCCGCCGACCAGCGAGACCAGATGCGCATGCGCCACCGGGATGCCAATTGCATTGTTGTAGTCACTGCCGGTGGTCGAGTCCGTTCCGATGAACGGGATCGCGTAGTTGTTGGCCTCATGGAAGTTGGAGAAAAGGGTGCCGGCGGTGACCGGGTCCTGGTGGGTGAAGATCACGTCGGGGTGGGCGTCGATGGCGCGCTGGACCTCCGAGCGGTACGACGACTGGCCGACGGTGAGGTCGATCGCCGCGAGCACGTGGCCACCCAGCTTCTCGAACTCCTGTTGGAGAACCGGCTTGAGCGTCTGGGCGGAAGCCTCCGTCGAGAACATGATCACCGCGTTCTTGTAGCCCTTGCTGATGGCGTACAGCGCCATCGCCACTCCCTCCTGGGAGTCAGAGGGGCTGCCGCGCCAGACCCACTTGTCGCTGAGCTTGTCGAAGTCCGTGGAGCCCCCCTGGAACATGTCGGGAATGTGGAAGCGGTCGATGATCGGCTGGGTCGCGCCGATCTCCGGCGTCTGCGGCCCGATGATGCCCACCACATGGTCGACGTTGATGAGCTTCTGCAGCGCGGCCACGGCGTCGATCGGGTCGCTCAGCTCATCGCCGTTGGAGATCTGAACCTTCTGGCCCAGGATCCCACCGCTGTCGTTGATCTCCTTGAGCGCGACCTGGCAGCCCTCGTTGAACGCCTGTCCGAAGGTGGCCTCCGATCCGGTGAATCCGGCGAGGTCGCCGAGGACCACGGGTCCGCTGAGAGTCGCGTTGGCGCCGCTGCCGCCACCGCCGTTGCCACCGCTGCCATTGGCGCTGCCACATGCGGCGAGCAGAAGCCCGCTCGCACACAGCGCGACCGTGATGCGGTGCCTGCGTCGTGGAACCTTCATGTCGTGATCTCCTCGAGTGAATGGGCGTCGGATGTGCTGCGTGCCGTCGATCTGGTTGCGGAAGTTCTCTGCTACGCGGTCACCTCCGCTGGGGTGTGCCCGTCGCCGCCGGCAGCTGCTGCCTTGCCGATGTACAGCTCGCCGATCTCCGGGTTGTCGAGGATCTCGCGCCCCGTTCCGTCGAGGCGGTTCTCGCCCAACACGAGCACGTAGCCCCAGTCGCATTCCGCCAGCGCGCGCCGCGTGTTCTGCTCGACAAGCACGATGGCGACGCCGGTCTGCTTGATGGCGTGGATGTGGTCCCAGACCACGTGCTCGTACCGCGGCGAGAGGCCGGCGGTGGGCTCGTCGACAAGCAGCACCGAGGGGTCCGCCATCAGCGCACGCGCCAGTGCGAGCAGGTTGCGCTGGCCCCCACTCAGAGTGCGCGCAGGGCGCTTCAGCGCGCCGCGGAGGTCGGGGAACAGTTCGCAGAGCTGCTCCGCCTTCTGCCTGACGCCCTGTCGCCGCACGATACCGCCCATCTCCAGGTTCTCCATCACCGTCAGCGATGGGAAGACGTTGGCGAGCTGGGGGACGTAGGCCAGGCCCTGCCGCACCAGCCTGTTCGCCGGTTGCCCGGTGACATCTCGCCCACCGAGCACGACCCGCCCGGTGGTGGCACGGATGACGCCGGCGACAACCTTCAGGAGAGTGGATTTGCCAGCCCCGTTGGGACCGACCAGCACGCTGATCTCACCGGCCCGGGCAGCAAGATGCACATTCTTGATGATCGGCACGTTGTTGTAGCCGGCTGTCACCCCGTCCACCAGCAGCGCTCCGTCCAGCTCACGCAACGGTGACGACTCCGAGGTACGCATCGAGAACCGCTGGGTCGTTGCGGAGCACGTCCATGGTGCCACTGGCGATGGGCGTGCCGAGCGCCATCACGATGGCGATGTCGCAGGTTTCCTCAACGAAGGTGAGGTTGTGCTCGACGATGACCAGGGTGATCCCCGACGCACGGAGGTAACCGACGGCGTCGGTGATGTGCCGAACGAGGACGGGATTGACCCCGGCGAGCGGCTCGTCGAGGAGCGCCAGCCGGGGTCGTGCCATCATGATCCTGGCGAACTCGAGCAGTCGCTTCTGGCCGCCGCTCAGCTCGCCCGCGCGGTGGTCGCGCAACGCCAGCAGACCGAGGTCGGCGAGGATCACCCTGGCGCGTTGCCGGTCCTGGCGATCGGAGCGCTTGATCTGTCGCCCCATGAACAGCGAACGCCACACCGAGTCACGTCCCGCCGAGGGCGCGGCCACCAACATGTTCTCCATGACCGACAGGGAGCTCCACTCGCGAGTGGTCTGAAAGGTGCGAATCAGCCCGCGCGCCGACACCTGGTCAGGTGGGCGGCCGGTGATCACCTCGCCCGCGAAACGCACCTCGCCGGAGTCGGGTCGGTGAAATCCGGACAGGAGGTTGACCGTCGTGCTCTTGCCCGCACCATTGGAGCCGATCAGCCCGGTGATCGAGCCCTCCGCAACCGTGAACGAACAGTTGCGCACGGCCTCGACCCCACCGAAGTGCTTGGACAACCCGGTGACCTCCAGGATCGGCGCAGCGTTCATGTGAGCTGCGCGGTGGCCGGAGCCGCCGGGGCACGACTGGTGGTGCCTTTGTCGTCGTCGCGGTTGCTGTCCTTGTCACGGGGCTCGGGAAGGATTCCCTCGGGGCGGAATCGCAGCACCAGGATGATGATCAGCCCGGCAACGACGCCGCGCAGGGCTTCGTTGGCGTCCGGGTTGCCCGGGATCGGCGGGATGAAGCGCGTGGTCTCGGAGATCACGCCGGTGAACAGGAACACACCGAGAATCGCTCCGAGCGTGTTGCCGGTGCCCCCGAGGAAGATCGCTGTGTACAGGATGAACGTCTCTCCAGGGGTCCACCCTGCCGGGTTGAAAGCACCGATGAAATGCGCGAGCAGAGCGCCGCCGAAGCCCGCGATCAGGGACCCGAGGATGAAGGCCTTGAGCTTGAACCGGAAGACCGGTCGCGCGAACGCCTGCGCCGCAAGCTCGTCGTCGCGGATGGCGCGCAGGGTGCGCCCGAACGGGCTGCGAAACAGGTGGCGCGCCAGCAGATACACCCCGAGCAGCGCGACCAGGCAGAGGGCCAGGTAGAAGAATGTGTACTGCTCGGGCGTCAATGGAAGCTGGTCGGCGAAGGGCTGCGGGATGCCGAACAACCCGACCTGGCCGCCGAAGATGCCCCGGTTCTGGGCGATGACCTGGTAGATGACCAGCCCCATCGACAGGGTGACGATGGCGAAATAGTCAGAGCGCAGTCTGCGCAACGCCAGCGCGCCGACGACCGCGCCCAGCGCCCCTGCGGCCAGGGTCCCACCCAGAGCAGCGACGGGAAACGGCAGCTGCAGGCTGAGCAGGTACGTCTGCTGGTGCGCGTACACGGGCGGCCCGATGGTGAGTCCCGCGGACACGTACGCGCCCACCGCCATGAACGTGATGTAGGTTAGGTTGAGCATTCCTGCCCAGCCCCACTGCACGTTCAGGCCGATGGCGAGGATCGAGAAGATCGACACCAGGGTGAGCGTGGAGACGAGGTAATCGATCATACCGTGGCGCGTTCCCTGGTCCCGAACAGGCCGGACGGTCGCACCAGCAGCACCAGGATGAGGATGCCCACGGCAAGAACCTGCTTGTAGCTCGACGCCAGGTACGCTCCACCGACCTCCGTGACCAGGCCGAGGATCACGGCGCCTGCCATCGCGCCGTACGGCCTGCCGATGCCGCCGGCCACCGCCGCGGCAAAGGTGACGAGCAGGAACGAGTACCCGGTGAGGGGATTGAACGTACCGCCCTGGAGAGCGATGACCACGCCGGCGAGCCCGGCGATCCCACCCGCCATCAACCAGGTGAGGGCGACCACGCGCGGCATGTTGATGCCGGTGACGCTGGCCAGCTCACGGCTGTCGGCCACGGCTCGCTGTGCCTTGCCGAACGTGGTGTAGCGAAGCACAACGTGCAGCGTCACCATGATCGCCACCGCGACGACCATGACCACGATGTCGGTGGCCGTCCAGAGGAAGGGGCCGACCTGGTTGACGCTCTGAAATGGGATCACCAGGCTGTGCGTGGTGCCACCGAAGAACACGATCAGACCGTTCTGGATCATCAGCGACAGGGCGATGGTGATCACGAAGAGCACCGTCACCTTGGCGCCCCGACGGTTGAACGGCTCGATGATGCCCCGGTTGATCGCCCACGCTGCGGTTGCGGTGACGCCGGCGCCGACGAGCGCGTCGAAGAACAGGTTGTTGGTCAGGTACTGAGCCACCAGGGCTCCGTACGCACCGAGGGTGAGGAACTCGCCGTGGGCGAAGTTGGGGATGTTGCTGACGCTGAACTGGAGCGAGAGCGCCACGGCCGACAGCGCGATGACCGCGGATGTCACCAAGCCGAATCCGACCGCGTGCATGAAGGTGCTCATCGACCGGCGGTGTCTCCTCTGCCGTTTTGCGCCTTGGCTGCCGCAAAAGGAAATGCTTTTCCATGTACGGGCGCCGCATACAATGCGCCGCCCCCGCGGGTCTGTCAAGGGCCGGCGGGGAGCTCGCGGCGTGAGGCTGTGGAGGCTGCGGTGACCGGTGTTGTGATCAGCTCTCTGATCAGCTCCACCTGGCGTGGGTCGTCGGTGGTGGGCCCGAGCACGATGTACTGACAGCCGGCGTCCTGCAACGCCCGCAGTCTGGCGACCTGCTGGGCCGGGGTGCCGAGCAGGTAGCTGCGGCGCAGCTGGTCGAACGGTCGATGGCTGCCCATCGTCTCCATGAAAGGTCCTTCCTGCTGGCGGAGGGCTTCGGCCTCGTCGTCGGTGTCGACCACGTGGATGAAGTTGCAATGGCCAAAGGTGAAGGTCTCGAGCGTGCCACGGCGGCGCATGACCTCAGCAGAGATCTCCTTCCAATCCGCGGTGATCATGTCGAGATCCGCCGCGCTGCGCGACAGCCAGCCGTCAGCCTGGGCGATCCGCTCGAGCACCTTCGGCGCCACCCCGCCGATGTCCGGCGACGCCACGTCGGCGACACGCCCGCCACCGGAGACCCACACCGGCGGCATCGTCGCCGGGCGCGGTTCGATGGTGACGTCACGGAAGCGGTAGAACTGGCCCTCGAACGTCACGTTGTCCTCGGTCAGGAGCCGCCTCGTCGCCGCGATGAGCTCATCGGTTCGGGCGCCGCGTTCCGCGATGCTGCTCCCGGTCGCCGCGTACTCCGGCCCGTACCAGCCGGTGCCCACGCCAAAGATGTACCGGCCCTCCGACAGGTAGTCGAGGGTGCCGATCTCCTTGGCCAGGATCACCGGGTTGCGAACCGGCAGCACCAGGATTCCGGTGGCCAGCTTGGCCGTGCGGGTGAGCGCGGCCGCGTAGGTGAGCGCGTTGATGGGCTCCAACCAGGTCACGCCGTACAGGCCCGGTGCAGTCAGCAGGTGATCGATGACCCAGATGTCGAACCCCGCCGCCTCGGCGGCGCTGATGCAGTCGCGCAGGCGCGAGCGATGATCGACCGAGCTATCCCCATAGACGTACGTGGGCAGCCAGAGGCCGAATTTCATCCCACCCCGACCGGCGCAAGCTCCCCCGCGGCAACCATGGCGTTGCGAACGGCGGTCCGCTCGGCGTCGGACACGGGCAGCAGCGGCTCGCGCACCGTGGCGCGATCGAGAATGCCCTGCATGACCAGAGCCTCCTTGCACCGCGCGCGATAGTTGCGCACCGGAGGCGCGAAGAGCGCGTGCATGAGCGGCGTCAGTCGGTCCATGAGCTGCCTGGACTCGTCCAGCCGCCCGGCCACCGCGGCGTCGACCATGGCGGCGAGCTGGCCCGTCGGCACCGCGCCGAAACCGAGCAGCGCGCCATCCGCGCCGAGCACGAACGATTCGTAGATGAACGGGTCGTCGCCGGTGAGGATGGCCACCGGGCGGCGCTGGCTGCGCACCGCGGCCACGACCTCGACGTACACCTTGGCGTCGAACGACGCCTCCTTGATGGCGACGACCTGCGCCAGCCCGCATAGGCGCTCGAGGATGGGCGGCGCCAGGAGCACCCCGCCCAGCGAGGGCACCAGGTTGAAAAGCACCAGCGGAAGCTCGACACCGTCGCCGACAGCGCTGTGATAGCGGACCACCAGCTCCGGGTCGAGCGGGGCGCCCTGGTACGCGGAGATGGGGAAGACGAGCAGCGCTGAGGCGCCCGCGTCACGGTAGTCCTTGCCGTACGCAACCGCCTGCTGGGTGAACTGCGCGGGCAGCCCGGCGATCACCGGGACCCGGTCACCGATCTCGTCGACGACGATCTCGACGACGCGGACCCGCTCCTCGTGCGACAGGTGGGGCGCCTCGCCGGTATCGACGTTGACCGCCACCCCATGGATCGGGGCACGCGCGACGTGCTGCATGTAGCGACGCAGCCCCGGCTCGTCGATCTCGGCGCCGGCCGTCATCGGCAGGATGGTGGCGGGGAAGAGTCCCTTGAAATCGATGTTCACCTCACAGCTCCTCGGGAATTGCCGCTGGTTGTTGTGCCTTCAAACAGGTCGCGCCCCGCCACCAGCGCGCCGATCTTGGCGTCGGCGATGGATCGCGGCAGCATCCAGAAGCCGCAGTCGGGATGGACGTACGCGATGCGAGACGGGTCACCGAGAAGCGTCGAGGCGGTCTCGATCCGTTGGGCGACCTCATCCGCCGATTCAACCACGGTCGTCTTGATGTCGATGACCCCGATCCCCAGGCGCAGCCGCCCGTCGACCTCACGCAGCCTCTCCAGGTCGCTGTAGCCGGGACGGGCCAGCTCGAGAACCACATGATCGGCATGGATTCGCTCGAAGAAGGTGAGCAGCTGCGCCCAGGTACCCGGCTGCACCCGCTGGCCGCCGTAGTTGCCAAAGCAGAGGTGGACGGCCGGCGTTCCGCGAACGGCGTCGAGGATGCGGTTGACAGCCTCGGCGGCGAGCTCGGCATCCTCCGGCCTGCCGGGAAGATTTGCCTCGTCGACCTGGATGACCGCGGCGTCGATCGACGGCACCTGCGCGGCGAGGACGTCGGCGAGGGCCAGCGTCAGCTCGCGGAGATCGTGGTAGTGCGTGTCCAGGAGCATGCGGGCGAGCATGTACGGGCTGGTCAGGGTGAACTTCAACGGCGAGTCGGTGAGCGCAGCCACCCGACGGGCGGCCTCGACAAGGTCGAGCGTGCCCTCACTCACCGGGCCCTCCACGACTCCCGATGGGCGGCGGCGGAAGTCGAGGTGCGACTGCGATCTGAACAGCTCGATGTCCGACCGCGTGATCGCGGATCGAATGCCGGCCATCGGCTGGACGAAGTACTCGATCATCCCGTTGGTCTCCGGATGATCCGGGTTGAACCTGTACATCTCGCCGTCGACGACCACGTCGATGCCGGCGCGCTCCTGGGTCCTGAGGATCACCGAGGTGGCGTCGCGCAGCGCCTGATCGCCGGGCCGCGCCGCCAGCCACTGCGGAACGGGGTAGCTGCCCACCAGCGTGGTCAGGATCTGCGCCACCTCATCGCTCCTCCACGTACTGGATCAGGATGCCAGCTTCCTGTTGCGGATCGGCGAGACCAACCAGGGTGCCGCGCGAGCCGGTGTGCGGGACGGCGTCGACAGCGCGCAGACCGCACTGCGAAGCGCCGGCCAGCGCCGCCGCAACATCATCGACACGCAGGGCGAGGTGGTGGATGCCCTCGCCATGACGCCGCAGGAAACGAGCAAGGTCGGAGTCCTCGGTCAGCGGTTCGAGCAGCTCCACCATCGCTGGGCCGGCCCCGAAGAAGGCGGTGCGCACGTCGCGGAACAGCTCATCGCTGCGAAACGCCAGGCCGAGGTCCTTCTCGAAGTGCGGGCGTGCGCCGTCGATCGACCGCACCACCCAGCCGACGTGATGCACGGTGCTCACGTCACAACCCGCCTGTCCGCCCCGGGCCAGTGGTCAGGTTGACATGCTGCGGCAGCCACGCGCAGAGTATGCCCGATGCGGACGGAAACCGTTTGCCACGGGACGCCCGAGAGGGTGGGGTAGCAGCTGAATCAGCCGGGGAACCCCGCGTATTGCGGTCTGCACGCCACCACCTCCGACGTTCGTGACCGAGCGCCGTCATTCGCCGTGCTGCCCGTCGGTGCCCATGAGCAGCACGGCCCGCACCTGCCGCTGGCGACCGATGCGATGGTGGCGGCATGGGCCGGTGAGCAGGTCGCGCGTCGTCTCGGAGGCTGGCTGTTGCCCACCATCCCCTATGGAACGTCCTTCACCCACCGGACATTTCCCGGGACGATCACGCTCGAATGGTCGACGTTGGCGGCCATCGTCGGCGACGTCGTCGCCGGCGCCTACAGCCATGGCGTGACGACCGTCATCGTGATGAGCGGTCACGGTGGCAACTTCATCCTCAACCCGTGCATCCGCTCGCTGAACGCCCGCCGCACCGACGGGCAGGTGGTGCTGGTCCCCGAGGCAGTGTTCTTCGGCGAGTCGATGAGCGCCGACGACTTCCACGCCGGGCAGTGGGAGACCTCACTCACCCTGGCGCTGTGCAGGGATGATGTGCAGATGGAGAACGCCGTCGACTGCGTTCCCAACGGCGTGAGCCGCGCAGAGCTCACCAACCGGCCGATCTCCGACTTCACCGCGACCGGGGTGTGGGGCCGCGCCACGCAGGCAACCGCCGAAGAGGGATCGCGTCTGCTCGCGGAGATGGGCGACCGTGTCTGCGCCTATGTGTCGGCGTGGCTCGACCGGCTCAACGCGGGGCGCCACTGAGCGATGGGCGCACTGACGGGGAGGGTCGCGGTGGTGACCGGTGGCAACCAGGGAATCGGCCTGGCCATCGCCCGCGCCATGGCGGCAGAGGGGGCGGCGATCGCGATCTGCGCGCGAACCCAGGCATCCCTGGAGCGGGCGGCTGAGGACATTCGCGGCGCCGGCGTGGCGTGCCTGGCGGTCGCCTGCGACGTCGCCGACCCGGCGTCGACCGATGCCATGGCAGCAACCGTCGTCGCCGAGCTTGGCACCCCGGACGTGGTCGTTGCCAACGCCGGGATCGCCGGGGCCATCCGTCCGATGCACGAGCTGTCCTACGACGACTGGCGGGAATGTGTCGGCATCGACCTCGACGGTGTCTACCTGACCTTCCGCCGCTTCATCCCGCCGATGATCGCGCGCGGCAGCGGCCGCCTGATCGCGCTCTCCTCGATGACCGGCAAGCGCCCGATGGCCGAACGCACCCCGTACGCCGCCGCCAAGATGGGCGTCATCGGCCTGGTGCGCAGCCTCGCGCTCGAGTTGGGCCCGCACGGCATCACCGTCAACAGCATCTGCCCGGGAGCCGTTGGCGGTGCACGGCTCGACCGCGTGGCCACGCAGCAGGCTGAGGCGCTGGGGATCACCCCGGCAGAGTCGATGAGACGCTTCAGCGACCCTGCCGCCCTGAAGCGGCCGACGACGGCCGAGGAGGTGGCCGCGGCGTGTGTCTTCCTGGCATCCGAGGGCGGCTCAGGGGTCACCGGAGAGGACATGAACGTTTCCGCCGGCCTGGTCATGTATTAGCTTTCTGCCCCAGATGGCACAGGCAAAGCGGGGTGCGTCGACGAAAGCCAGGAACCGCGCCAGGCCGGCGCCGCAGAGTCCGGCGATCCTGCTCGACGTGGCCGCCGCGGCGCGCGTGTCACTCGCAACCGCGTCTCGCGCCCTCGACCCGGACAGCGATCATCCGGTCAGCGCCAGCACGCGCGAGCGCGTCCAGGCCGCGGCCGCGCGGCTCTCCTATCACCCCAACCCGATGGCCCGCGCGCTGCGCGCCCGGCGCACCCCGACCATCGCCGTCGTCGTGCACGACGTCAGCGACCCGTACTTCGCCGAGATCGTGCGTGGAGCGACCCACACCGCGTCGACACACGGGTTCCTCACCGTCATGTGCAACAGCGACCGCGACCCGGCAACGGAGCTGCGCTACGTCCAGATGCTCTGCCTGAGTCGTGTTGCCGGCGTTCTCTTCGCCGGCGGTGGACTGGAGGAGCCGACCTACCGACGCGCCATGCGCGGCTTCATCCGGAGCATCAGCGAGTACGGCGGTGCCATCGTGGCGCTCGCCCCGCGCGCTGAGGCGTGGGCCGCCGAGGTTCCCGACAATCGGGGCGGAGCACGGCTGGTCACCGAGCACCTGCTGTCGCTCGGGCATCGCTCCATCGCCATGATCGGAGGTCCTCCCTCCATCCGAACCAGCCGAGAGCGCGAGCGCGGGTACCTCGAGGCCATGGATGCGGCAGGCGCCGATCCCTACGTCGCCACCAGCGATTTCAGCAGGTCGGGCGGCGCCGAAGCGATGTCACGTGTGCTGGCGCGACGCGAACGCCGCATCACGGCGGTGTTCGTGGCGACCGACAGCATGGCCATCGGTGCTCTCACCGAGCTGCGCCGGCGCGGCCTCGAGGTGCCCGACGACATCTCGGTCGCCGGCTTCGATGACATCCCGGGTTTGGATGTGGTCCATCCCAGCCTCACCACCGTGCGCGTGCCGATGGCGGAGATCGGCTCGGCAGGTGTCACCAGGTTGCTGGCACTGCTCAACGGTGAGCCGGGCAGGCCGCGCGTCCGGGTGCATCCTGTCACGCTGATGGTTCGCGACAGCACAGCGCCACCACGCCGGCAACGCATCTCTCGCGCGCGCAGCTGACCCGCGCGTCGTCGCGGCATCACCACCACGAGTCACCGGCGCTCAGCCCACCGTCGACGAAGAGAGTCTGGCCGGTGATGAAGCGCGCATCATCGGACGCCAGGAAGGCGACCACCTCGGCAACGTCATCGGGTTCGCCGAGCCGCCCCAGGGGCGTGTTGGCGATCGCCGCGGCAACCTGCTCAGGATGGTCCTCGATGTAGCGATGGAGCAGCCTGGTTCGGATGATCCCGGGTCCGACCGCATTGACAGTGATGCCCAGCGGCCCCCACTCGATGGCCAGGCTGCGCACCAGTCCGGACAGCGCTGCCTTGGTCGCCGAGTACACGGTGCGCAGCCTCATGCCATGGACGGCGGACACCGAGCTGGTGACGACCACGCGGCCGCCGCCGGCCTGCGCGAGCATCGGCGCGAACTCCTGCAGCGTGATGAACGTGCCGTACACGTTGGTGTCGATCATCGAGCGGATGTCGTCGTCGGCGACGTGCAGCGCCTCCTCGCGGAGGGCGGTGCCCGCGTTGGCGACGACGATGTTCAGCAACACCCCGGCGTCCTCGAGGGCCGCGCGAACCGCTCGCAACTGCACGCGCCGGCGGATGTCCGCTTGAAAGTAGAGCGGTGGGAAGCCATCGGCGGCACCGGCCGGCTCACGCAGCGCTCGCGGTGGTACGGCCTCGCGCGCGAGCACCACCAGCCGCGCTCCATGCTGGGCCAGGCACTGCGCCACTGCGGCCCCGATGCCGGACGTGCCGCCGGTGATGAGCGCGGTGCGGCCGCGCAGGAGCGGCTCTGTCACCGGTGCGCCGCTCGGCGACGCTGAGGCATGACGCGGCACTCGGGGTACTCTAGTGCGCGCCGGGTCCCGCAAGCCCGGCACCGTGCCGTGGCTGCGGCGGCGATGTCGGCGATTCGTCGTTTGACGCCAATGTCCCCGGCCCGTACCATCACGGCCGGTAGCCGACTCCTCGTAATCCCCGACAAGGGTTTCCATGCGCAGACGTCTGCTCCTGACGTTCTCTGGCGTGATATCGGTCATCGCCGCTGTCATGTTTGAGAGTGCCGTCGCCCAAGCCGCGGCGCCCGCCGGCGGCTCGTCGGGCCACGACATCTCCTGGCCACAGTGTGGATCCGCATACCCGGCCGACGGCGCCTTCGGCATCGTCGGGGTGACCAACGGACGCGCATGGTCGTCCAACCCCTGTCTTGCGTCCGAGTACCAGTGGGCGGCGGGGTACCCGCGGACGCCCGACCTCTACATGAACACCGCCAACCCCGCCCCGCACAGCAGCTTCTACTGGCCGACCTCCGGCGCCCAGGATCCGGCCCTCTGTCAGGACGCCACCTCCACGACCGACCCCGGCTGCGCCTACGACTACGGGTGGCACACGGCGGCAGACGCCCTGGCCACAGCGCAGTCAGCGCTGGGGAACCTCCCGCAGGGCGTCTGGTGGCTCGACGTCGAGACGGGCAACACCTGGAACGGCGACTCCTCGTCCAACGCAGCCGATGTGCAGGGCAGCATCGACTACCTCCTCTCCCAGCACGTCGCCGGGGTCGGCGTCTACTCGACCGCCTACCAGTGGGGCGTCATCACCGGCGGCTACTCGGCCGCCAACGCGTCCTCGTACGCCGCCGCCTGGCGACCGGAGTTCACCTCGCCGAACGGCCTCTCGGGTGCTCCATCGTGGGTCGCCGGCGCGTCCGGACCGTCGGACGCACCCGGCTACTGCAGCAGCTCATTCCTCGCCACCACCACGTGGCTGGTGCAGTACATCTCCGGCGCTCTCGACGTGGACTACGCGTGCGGCACCCCGCCGCCGCCGCAACCCAATGACACGGTGATGATGCCGAGCTCGCTCACCGCGCACACCGGCACGACCGTGACCACCTCGGTCACCGTGACGTCGACCAACAACTGGAGCGGCACGGTTGCGCTGTCGCTGAACGCCCCGGCTCGGGTCGCCGCCACCTTGTCCACGACCTCGCTCACCGTGCGTCCCAACTCAACGAACCGGGTGACGCTGACACTGCGAAGTGGGACGACCGGCCGTTACACGGTCACGGTGACGGCGCGACCAGCCAGCGGCAGCACCACCTCGGCGACGCACAGCGCCAGCCTGTCGTTCTCGGTCTCCCGGCGCGGCGTGGACACCTGGTGAGCTGAACACCGGCTGCAGACTGCTCGCCGTGCTGGCGCACCCAGTCGGCGAGTGGCACACTGGCCCTCCCGCGGCGCCATCGCTCGCGGGGGACAGATGGTCAAGCGCAGCCCGGCTGCAATGATCGGCAACCACAGAGGGAGCAGAGATGTCACCGCTGACAGACGGCGCCATGAGTGACAGCGCACGCGAGGAGGTGGCCAGGCTTCCCGTGAGCAAGCTGGTCAAGGCGCGACTGGTCGACAGCCGCGGGGACCGGCTCGGCCAGGTCGACGACATCATCGTGCGGCTCGCGGATGGTGGCTATCCGCCCGTGACCGGCCTGCGCGCGCGCATCGGAGGGCGGTTGCTGTTCGTTCCGTCGTCGCGCATCGCCGACCTTCATCCCAACCACGTGCAGCTCTCGGGGGAGCTGCTCGACCTCAAGCAGTTCGAGCGCCGCCCGGGTGAGGTGTTGCTTCGCGCGGACGTTCTCTCCCGACGGGTCATCGACGTCACCACCGGCAGGCTGGTGATCGCCAACGACATCGAGATCGCGCGCGTTGACGGCTGGTGGCGCATCGTCGCGGTCGATCCCACGGCCCGCGGGCCGCTGCGACGCCTGCTGCCCGGCGGCCAGCCCGCCGCGCACAACGTCATCGACTGGTCGCACATCGAGCCGTTCGTTGGCCACGTCCCGACCTCGCGCCTGCTGCTTCCACTCCGTCGCCTGAAGCGTCTCCATCCCGCCCAGATCGCCGACCTGGTGGAGCGCGTATCGCACGACGAGGGCGACGAGATCATCACCGCGGTGGGGGGCGACCCGGGTTTCGAGGCCGACGTCTTCGAGGAGCTCGACACCCATCATCAGCTCGAGTTCCTCGGTCAGCGGTCCAACCAGGAGTCGGCGGAGATCCTCGGTGAGATGGCGCCCGATGATGCCGCCGACCTCATCCTGGAGCTCGACCAGGACCGCCGCGCGCCGATCCTTGCGCTGCTGCCGCCGGCACACCAGCGCAAGGTGCGCAGCCTGCTCGCCTACAACCCCACGACTGCCGGCGGCATGATGATCCCCGACTTCGTCTCGGTCGCGGAATCGGCCACCGTCGAGCAGGCGCTCGGTCAGATTCGTCGCGCGGACAAGCTCCCTGACGAAGCAGCCAGCGTGGTGACCATCACCGACGCCGAGCACCACCTGATCGGCACCGTCGGTGTCATCGACCTGCTCCGCGCGGTGCCGGAGAGCCGTGTCCTCGAGGTGATGGAGCCTGTTGTCGCCCGGCTGCGCGCCAGCGCCGACCTCGAAGAGGTGGCGCTGCTGATGAGTGATTACAACCTCGTCGCGCTGCCGGTGGTCGATGACAACGGCCAGGTCATCGGCGTCATCACCGTCGACGACCTGCTCGAAGCGCTGATCCCGGATGACTGGCGCCGTCGTCAATCATCGGAGCCCACCTAGCCCGTGACCGACGGTGGCGCCACCACGTCCACGCAGGGCGACGCTGACCACAGGACAGCGGTGCTCGACGAGGCCCACGTCGGCGACATCTTCGGTGCGCTCGGCACCGTCAGGCTGAGCGACGACGCACCGCGCCGAGGCTGGAAGGCGCGCCTGGTCACCCTGCTGGCGATCATGGGACCTGGCCTGATCGTGATGGTGGGCGACAACGACGCCGGCGGGGTGGCGACGTACGCGCAGGCGGGACAGAACTACGGCACGTCCCTGCTCTGGACGCTGCTCCTTCTCATCCCGGTGCTGATCGTCAACCAGGAGATGGTGGTCCGCCTCGGCGCAGTGACCGGTGTGGGCCATGCCCGGCTCATCAACGAGCGCTTCGGTCGGTTCTGGGGCTTCTTCTCGGTTGGCGACCTGTTCCTGCTCAATTTCCTCACCATCGTCACGGAGTTCATCGGCATCAGCCTGGCTGCCGCGTACTTCCATGTCAGCCCGTACATCGCCGTCCCCATCGCCGCCGGCCTCCTGATCGGGATCACCACCACCGGCAACTTCCGGCGGTGGGAACGCGCGATGTTCATCCTCATCGCGGGAAACCTGCTGCTCCTGCCCCTGGCGGTGATGAGTCACCCCGACGCCGGGACGGTGATCCACAGCGCGGTGGTGCCGGCGGTGCAGGGCGGCTTCAGCTCCAACTCGGTGCTCCTGATCATCGCGATCGTGGGCACCACCGTGGCCCCGTGGCAGCTCTTCTTTCAGCAGTCCAACGTCGTCGACAAGCGCATCACCCCACGCTGGATGGCTTACGAGCGTGCCGACACGGTCATCGGCGCCTTCGTGGTGGTCATCGGGGCGTCGATCCTGATGATGGCCGCGGCCCAGGCATTCAAGGCAACGCCGGACGCGGGTCGATTCGCCGACGCCGGCGGCGTCGCAGCCGGCCTTGCCCGCCACGTCGGCCCGGCTGCCGGCGGCATCTTCGCGCTGCTTCTCGTGGACGCCGCGATCATCGGCGCGAGCGCCGTCACCCTGGCGACCTCCTACGCATTTGGAGACGTGTTCGGACTGCGCCACTCACTCCACCGCGGGATCAAGGATGCGCGTGCGTTCTACGGGAGCTACTCGGCGATGGTGCTGGTGGCCGCTGCCATCGTGCTCGTACCCAATGCTCCGCTCGGGGTCATGACCACGGCGGTGCAGGCCCTGGCGGGCGTGCTCCTGCCCAGCGCCACCGTCTTCCTGCTGCTGCTCTGCAATGACAACGCTGTGCTGGGGCCATGGGTCAACCGTCCCTGGCTGAACGCGCTGGCCAGCGCAATCGTCGGCGTTCTCCTGGTGCTGTCCCTGATCCTTGTCATCTCGACGGTTTTCCCGGCTGTCAACGTCGTCTCGCTCTTTGAGATCCTCTCTGCTGTCCTGGTCGCGGCCCTGCTGCTCAGCGGAGGACTGATGCTCCGCGGCCGGGGCCGCCGGGCTGCAGCGACGGTCATGTCGTCGAGCGACCGCGCCCACTGGCGCATGCCACCCCTGGAGTTCTTGGAACGCCCGCAGTGGTCGACCAGCCGTCTCGCGGGAATGTGGGGCCTGCGCATCTACCTCCTGGTCGCCATCCTGCTGCTCATCGTCAAGGCGGTGCAACTGGCCACCGCCGGCCACTGAGAGCCCGACCACCCCGACATGTGGGTGAGGTGGCCTCACATAGAGCCCCAGGGGGTTGACATTCACTACTCGAAGATTGTCCTATTTGGCGCGTTCGACCGATCAGACAGTTTCCTGGGCTTCGGGAAGGAAGTCCAGGTATGTGGAGGGCGATGGATGCCTGGCACTTCGAAAAGGCGCACTCGCGCGTCGATCCTCGGCGTCACCGGGGTCGCGACACTGGCAGCGACGCTGTTCAGTGTGTACCCGGCGGGGGCCACGTCGCCCTCTGTCCAGGCGGGCGTCGGCGCGCATAGTGCTGAGGCCTTCAGCCCGGCTGAGCTCAGCGCGTACGGCTACGAAAGGACCGCACCTGCGCTCAGCGTCTCCGGGCAGGCGCTGGCGTCGGCTGAGGCGCAGTCAGCGCAGATGCGTTCGGTCGGAGGCTCCTGGACGCAGCTGACCACCAACCCCGACAACGGCCAGCCGGCCGGCTACAACGACCTGGTCTGGTCCAACATCGGTGCCGGGTTCCGCAACGTCTCGGGGCGGGTCACCGCGCTGGCATCGCAGGGACACACGCTGTATCTGGGCGCAGCGGACGGCGGCGTGTGGAAGTCCACCAACAAGGGCACGACCTGGACTCCGATCGGGGACAAGCTCCCGACGCTCTCCGTCGGCGCCCTGGCAGTCAACCCAGCCGACAACTCGCTCTGGGTGGGCCTTGGCGAGGCCAACACGAACGCCGACTCGTACGCCGGTCAGGGCGTGTTCCGCTCCGCGAGCGGTAACGCCAGCTGGGCCCGTGTCGGTGGCACCGAGCTCTCCGGATTCACGATGTACAAGGTCCTGTTCGATGGCGCTGGGCACGTCTACGCGGCCACCAGCGGTGGGCTGTGGAAACGCAGCGCGAACAACCTCACCTCGCCGTGGACGCTGGTCTTCAGGCCAGACTTCATCCCCCCGTACCGCACAACGTTCGTCACCGACGTGCAGGTGGCGCCGGGGAGCGGCGGAGCCACGGTCCTTGCCGCTGATGGATGGCGGGGAGGCACCAGCGCGGCCGATACCGCCAACAACGGCTTCTACGTCTCGACAACTGGTGGAACGAGCGGCTCGTTCAGCAAGATCAATCCCACAGGCGACATCATCGCGAATGACATCGGGCGCACCACGTTCGCATACGCCGCGGACGGCTCCAAGCTATACGCGGTCGTGGAGTCGTCGTCCCAGCTCAATCTGCAAGGGGTGTTCGTCTCGAGCAACGGCACACCGGCCGGACCGTGGACGCTCATCGCTGACTCGAACAAGCTGTGCAACTCCGGTTCCGCGTGCCAAACCGCCGTCCCCCCGGGTCTCCAGGCCTGGTACAACCAGTACCTCATCGTCGATCCGGCCGACCCCAACCACGTGATCCTCGGCCTCGAGGAGACCTTCCAGTCGTTCAACGCCGGCTCCACTTGGACGACGATCAACCCGTACTGGAACCTCAGCTTCAAGTGCGACTATCCCTTGGACGCACCGACATGTCCGCCGGTGACCCACCCCGATCAGCACGCCGTGATGATCGTCGGTGGCACCCTCTACATCGGCAATGACGGCGGCGCGTACTCTCGTCCGCTCGAGGACAAAGCGCCGATGGGTGACTGGACCGACCTCAACAACACGCTGCACACCCTGCAGTACTACGACGCCCAGGCCGGCGCAGTGCGCGATGCCCAAGCCAAGTCGCAGGGCCATGGCGGCAACAACCAGGCCAACAACGGCAACAACGTGGCTGTCTGGGGCGGCCTGCAGGATAACGGCACCACAGTCCTGTATCCAGGAGCCGCGCAGACGATCACGCCCGCAGGCGGTGACGGCGGTTACGTCATCGTCAACCCGAACAACGCTCAGGACATGCTGGGCGAGTACGTGGACCTGAACACGTACCTGACCACCGATGGCGGACACAACTTCAGCACCGTGTCGCCCGCCTGCGCCCAGGCGCTGCTGCAGCCGATCGTGGGCTGTGATCCCAGTCCTCGCTTCATCGCCCCACTGGCGACCGACGTCAACAACCCGAACCACTGGGTGATCGGCGGGAGGTTCGTGTGGAACGACACCGAGTCGTGGTCGACGGTCTGCCACCAAGCCGATAAGACCACCACCCCGCCCACCCCGCAGAAGTGCGACTGGAAGAACGTCCATGACACCGGTAACGGCCGTTCGATCACCGCGATCGCAGTCAATGGCAAGACCATCTACGCCGCGTGGTGCGGCGGCGGCTGCAACCCCGGCGGGGCGACTGCGTTCTCGTCGGGCATCGACACCAACTATGGCGGGACCTGGCACACGATCTCAGCGTCGAACCTGCCCAACCGCTTCATCCAGGGATTGACGGTGGACAGTGATCATCCGGGCCACGTGTTCGCGACCTACAACGGGTACTCGCGGCGCTGGATCCCAGGCGGCGGCGTCGGCCACGTGTTCGAGTCCAGGAACGGCGGCGTGTCGTTCACCGACATCTCGGGGAATCTCCCCGACGTGCCGAGCGACGCATTGGTCTATACGAATGACAAGCTCGCGCTTGGCACCGACATCGGGGCGTTCATCGCCGACGCGGGACAGGGCAGCAGCACCCAGTGGTCGCGGCTGGGCACCAACCTGCCGAACACCTCGTTGAACAACCTCAGGCTCAATCCCGACGGCCAGACGCTGCTCGCGGCGACGCACGGCCGCGGGCTCTGGACCTTCCGTCTGTCCGACAACAACAACCACTAGCTCGTTACCGGGTGTGGCCGGGGGCGGTTCATCACCGCCCCCGGTCCATCACGCTCAGCGGCTGGGCGAGATCGCCAGGTCGACAACGTCGAACTCGTGACGGTCGGGCTCGGCAGGAGGCTCGCCACCGGATGCCGCGAACACGCCACCAAGCACGGGGTGAACTCGTTCGTCGAGGAAGCGATCGCAGGCTTCGCGGGACTCCCAGAGATCGATGTAGCGCAGCCCGCTGCCCTCACGGACGACCGCATGGACGAGGAGCCCCTCGACGGGGTCGGTGCCGATCGCCTCCTTGAGGGTGAACCAGGTCTCGGCGGTGATCGGCAGGTCCTGGGTGAATCCGTACATGGCCACGCTCGCTACTATTCATCCGAGTCATGATCGGATTGATACGGTGATGCTAGGGTAGACCGGTGACCCGTGTCAAGCAACCACGCAAGTACGCGTCTGCCCTCAGGCAGGAGCAGGCGCGACAGACCCGGGTGCGAATCCTCGAGGCGGCTGAGCGGCTCTTCGCGGCCGGAGGCTACGCGGCGACCACCATCGAGGCCATCGCCGCCACCGCGGCGGTTGCCGTCGACACCGTGTATGCGACCCTGGAGAGCAAGCGCGGCATCCTCTCCGCGCTGATCGGCATGCGGCTCGGCGGCGACGATCAGCCACTGGCGATGCTCGACCGGCCGGCGCCCCAGGCGATGCGGCGCGAGCCTGACCAGCGGCGGCAGTTGACCATGTTCGCCACGGACATCGCGCTGGTGATCGAGCGCATCCGCCCGGTCGACGACATCATCCGCAGCGCGTCGGCGGTCGACGAGAACGTCGCGTCGATGCGCGCGGGCATCCAGGAGGAGCGCTTTCGCAACATGCGGGTTGTCGCCGGATGGGTGGTCGCCAACGGTCCGCTGCGCAAAGGGACCAGCGTCGACGAGGCGGCCACGATCCTGTGGACGCTCACCAGCCCGGAGGTGCACCGTCAGCTGCGCGATCTTCGTGGTTGGTCGCTCGAGCGCTACCAGAGATGGCTCGTGGACACCACGCTCCGGACGCTGCTGCCGTAGTTGAGCATTGCAGCCCACAGACCGGGAGCGATGCCGCACCGCCCCCTCTGCGTGTGACGTTGACGCGGACCGTTTAGCCCACGCCAGTCACCGTAGCCGCCGCCGGTGGTTCGGCAAGGGGGGAGGCACCACTCGGCGCGGTGGGGGAGCACCACCGTGAACGCCCGCACTGTCCCGTTCACCAGGCTCGCGCGCCTTCCTGCTTCGTCTGTTGCGCTTGCAGTGATCGGAGGCCTACCATCCGGCCACGTCCAGGCGAGGCTGGCCACCCGACCACAGGGGTGGGGTGGATGAAGGGAGGAGTCAGTGAGAACAGTCGGACTTCGCTGTCTGGCGATCGTTGTCGCCGTCGCATCCGGAACACTGATCGGCGGGGCGCAGTCGCGGGTGGCTCTGGCCGCCTCCCCGTCGGTTACTTTCTACGCGGCGAGCAGCCAGGGGGTGGCCAGCCCGGTGCGCGCCAGCGCAGCGCACAGCAGCGCCACGACCGGCGCAGCAAGCAGACGCCCGCACGGCGTCCGATCCTTCCAATCCTCCGGTGCCGCGGGCACCGCCGCCGGCAAGGTCCCCGGCGCGGTCGCGAGCGCGGCGAAGTCGAGCTCGACTCTCGTGGCCAACTTCAACGGCGTCAGCAGCCTGGACAGCCAACTCACCAACTTCAACGCGAAGTTCGAGCCGCCGGACCAGGGACTCTGCGAAGGCAACGGCTTCGTGCTCGAGCCGGTCAACTCCGCATACAAGATCTATCACACCAACGGCAAAGCCATCGAGGGACCGTTCAACGTCAACGACCTCTTCAACGAGGGCGCCCAGGAGTTCACCAGCGATCCTCGTTGCCACTATGACCCGACGACGAACACCTGGTTCGCAGAGATCCTCTTTCTCAGCAGTGACGGCCTGCACTCTCACCAGGACATCGCGGTCAACACCACTGGTGTTCCGACCAACCTGTGGACTGAGTACCACATCGACACCACCGATCGCGGTGGCAATGGCTGCCCGTGCTTCGGCGACCAGCCCCGGATCGGCATCGACCAGTACAACGTCTACATCAGCACCGACGAGTTCTCCATCTCCGGGCCGCAGTTCAACGGCGGGCAGCTCTTCGCGTTCTCCAAGTCCGACCTGATCGCCGCCAAGCCGGTCCACTTCGCGTTTTTCAAGAACCTCCACATTGGCGGCCAGCTGGCTCTTGCCATCGAGCCAGCCCTCAGCACTGGCACCCCCGCCGCCGAATACTTCCTCAACTCGTTCGATCCCAACCACACCTTCGACAATCGCGTCGGGGTGTGGGCGATGACCGATCGTGAAGACATCGCCACGGGCGACGCCCCGAAGTTGTCATCGACGGTGATCACATCCGAGCCCTACGGGATGCCGGTCGGGGCACCACAGAAGGGGTCCACGAGCCTCCTCGACGCGGGGGACGACCGGATGCAGCAGGCGCAGTACATGGGCGGCAACGTCCTCGGGGAGCTGACCACGGGGGTCACGATCGCAGGTGACAGCGGTGAGCGTGACGGCGCCGCGTGGTTCGCGGTCCACCCGACCCTGACGGGCGATCACATCGGCACCGTCACCATGGCCAACCAGGGCTACGTGGTCAAGTCCAACAGCTACCTCATCTATCCCGCAATGCAGATGGACGCGGCGGGGCGTGCAGCGATGGTGTTCACGCAGACCAGCATGACCCGCTTCCCCAGCGCCTCGTACGCAGTCATCAACACCGGAGGGTCACAGTTCGGCCCGGTCGTCACCGCAGCGAACGGGACCGGTCCCTACGACCCCCTGGCCACCCGTTGGGGCGACTACTCATGGGCGGTCCTCGATCACGTCACCGATCGCTTCTGGTTGGCCATCGAATACATGCCACCGAAGTCGAGTCAGACCACAACCGGTCAACGCAACTGGGGCACTCGCGTGCTCGGGGTCAGCGTGGGCTGAACCACGACCTCGGTTCGCGCGGCACACGCTCCACGGTGGGGCGTGTGCCCGTGAAGCCGGGACATGGCCACGGTGCTATATACAGTTGTCACAGGCCCCGCGGTGATCGATAGGAGTCAGCAAAATGGCCGGGCGCGATCCAACCACCTCGCATCCCGAAGACCTCCCGTGGAACGACGTCCCGGCCGACAGCGATGTCGTGTTGGGCACCGAGGAGCCTGATCCCGCCGAGGTAGAGGGCGACGAGGGCGAGGAGGTGGACGTCTCCAGACCTGCCCGTCTGGACGCCGACGAGTACCGGCGCGACACCCTTGACCAGCGGCTCGCGGAGGAGGAACCCGACCGCGCCGCGCAGCAGCAGGAGCCCGAGCCCGGAGAGTTCCAGGCACCCGAGAGCGGCAGCGACGACCTCGCGCTCGAGACGGGAGAAGCCGACCAGGCAGAACCGGGTGAGGCTGGCGGCGAAGCCGCTGAGGACGCCGCGGTGCACATCCGCCAGAGGGATCTTTTCTAGGGAAAGTCACGTGATCGGAGACCGCGTCGAGATCGTCATCGACACCGGGACGGGCAGCGCGCAGACCTTTGAGATATCCGCCACGCGCATGGGCAGACGCGTGGAGGTCACCACCTCGCGCGGGGTGGTCGAGGTCGCCGAGCTCACCCGCACCGGGCAGCCGGTGCGTGTCGGTCGCTTCATGGCATCGCGGGTCATCGCGGTCGTCGAACATCCCTCTGCCGACAGCGGCGACAGCCCGGCTCGGCGCCGCACGCGAGTCGAACAGGAGGAGACCCTGCTCTGACTCAGTCCGGTGACCGCACCGGACACCCTGTCAACGCGCGGCAGTCACGGCCTCGCGGATCAGCTCGATGGGATGTCGCGCCACGCGTTGCGTACCGTGCTCGATCTGCTGGCGACACGACACCCCGGTCGCTGCGATCACCGTGCCAGCGCCCTCCGCCCTGATCGCGGGGAACAGACGCATGCTGCCGATCTGCATCGACAGCTCGTAGTGCTCGGCCTCGAAGCCGAATGACCCGGCCATGCCGCAACAACCGGCGTCCACCTCGACCACCGTTGCACCGGGGATGCGCGACAGCAGCTGCACCGTGGCCGCCGTGCCCGCGAGAGCCTTCTGATGGCAGTGCCCATGGAAGAGGATGCGCCTCCCGGCCAGTGCCGACTCGGCATCGAGCTTCAGGTGCCCAGCGTCGATCGCCTCGGTCAGCAGATCGTCGACGAGCCGCGCCTGCGTCGCCACGGTGGTCGCGTCAGGGTTGCCCGGTTGCAGGGTGAGGTGCTCCTCGGTGAGCGTCAGGATGCACGAGGGTTCGACACCGACGATCGGCACCCCCTCGCGCGCCATGCGGCCGAGGCGGGCGGTCATGGCGCGGGCCTTGCGCGCGGCGTCGTCGAGCCGCCCCTTGGAGATGGCGGCGCGACCGCAACACTGGTCGCCGATCAGCTCCACCCGCCATCCGGCCATCTCCAGCAGCTCCACGGCGGCGATGCCGATGGCCGGCTCGGTGAACGTGGTGAACGAGTCGGCGAGGAACGCAACGGTGCCAAGCGATGGCGCGGCCGGGCGCGAGCGCCGGGCGAACCAGCGCAGCACCGTGGTGCGCGCGAACCGCGGCAGCGGCCGGCGCGCGGTCACCCCCAGCGTCCGCTGCATCAGCGCACGGGACCCGGGCAACGCTGTGATCCAGTTGGACAGCGGCGCGAAAGCCGAGCCGAGCCGGTTGAGCCTGCGCGCCGCGGCGAAGAAGCGCGCCCGCGCCGGCACCCCATGCGTCGCCTGGTAATGAAAGAGAAACTCGCTCTTCATCGAGGCCATGTCCACGCCGAGCGGGCACTCGCTCTTGCACGCCTTGCACTCCAGGCAGAGGTCGAGGATCTCGTGCAGCCGCGCATCGCCGAGGGCCGCCCGCGGGTCGGGCCGCGACAGCGCCATGACCAGCGCGTTGGCGCGCCCGCGGGTGCTGTGCTCCTCCTCGCGCGTGGCCATGTACGAAGGGCACATCACTCCGCTCGACCCCTTGCGGCACACCCCGATGTTCATGCAGCGGTCGGCGGCGCCACGCATGTCACCGGTCGCGGCAAACGAGAGCCGTGTTGCCAACCTGTGCGCGCGCGGCAGCGCCGGGTCGCGCAGGTTCTCGGTCATCGGCGGCGCGTCGACGATCTTGCCCGGGTTGAGGCGGCCATCCGGGTCGAAGAGTCGCTTCACCTCGCGCATCGCCTCGTACAGCTCGTCGCCGAAGACGTGACGGTTGAACTCGCTGCGCGCCAGCCCGTCGCCATGCTCGCTGGAGTTGGCGCCGCCGAACTCTGCCACCAGGTCGCGAATCTCCTCGGCGACCGCGCGCATGGTGGCGACCTCCGCGGGCACGGTGAGGTCCATGAAGGGACGGATGTGCAGGCAGCCCACCGAGCAGTGGCCGTAGAAGCCGGCCGTCAAACCGTGTGCGTCGAGAACTGCTGCAAACCGCGCGGCGTACTCGGACAGTCGCGCCGGGTCGACCGCGGTGTCCTCGACGAATGCCACTGGCCGCCGCGCTCCCGTGCTCGCGGCCATCAGCAGTCCAAGCCCGGCCGAGCGAACCTTGAGGAGCGCACTCGGCTGTGCAGGCGTGGTGGCGCGCAGAATGTGGTAGCCGTGGCCGTGGCGCTGCCAGGTCTGCGCGAGGTTCTCCACCCCGGCCGACGCTTCCGCGGCCGTGTCGCCGTTGAAGGTGACGAACAGCAGCGCGGCGGGGTCGCCCTCGAGGAGCGAGCCGAGCGCGGCGTACTCGATCTTCTGCCGCGAGAGGTCGAGGATGGCCTTGTCGATCAGCTCCACAGCGCTCGGAGCGCAGCCGAGCGCGTCCTGCGTGGCCGCGATCGCCTGCGCGACCGAGGCGAAGTGGCCGACGGCGATCGCCTTGGCCCTGGGCAGCGGCACCAGCCCCACCGTCGCTTCGGTGATCACGGCGAGCGTTCCCTCCGACCCAACCACGAAGCGGGCCAGGTCGAACGGCGCATCGGCGGCGAGGCGGTCGAGCCGGTATCCGCCGGCGCGGCGCCAGTACTTTGGGAACCCGGCGGCGATGGCGGCGCGATGCTCATCGACGAGCCCGGGGAGCCGTTTGTACAGTCGCCCCTCGAGCGTCTCCGCGGCAGCGTGAGTTGTCACCTGCGCGTCATCGAGGGGCGCGAATGTCGCGCTGCTGGCGTCGCTGAGCACCACATGCAGCGCGCGCACGTGGTCGATGGTCATGCCATACAGGACCGACCCACTCCCCGCGGAGTTGTTGCCGATCATGCCGCCGATGGTGGCGCGGTTGCTTGTCGACGTATCAGGACCGAAGAGCAGGCCGTGTTGCGCCGCCGCGCGGTTGAGGTCGTCCTGCACGACGCCCGGCTGCACCCGTGCGGTGCGCGTCTGAGCATCCACCTCGAGGATCGCGTCCATGTGGCGCGAGGTGTCGAGCACCACGGCGCGGCCGACGGTCTGGCCGGCGAGGCTGGTGCCCGCCCCGCGCGGCAGCAGGGGGACTGCGTGCTCCGCACACACCGACACCGCCGCGGCGACATCGGCGGCGTCGCGCGGAAACACCACCGCCAGCGGCTCGATGCTGTACATACTGGCGTCGGTGGAGAAGAGGTGGCGCGTGAAGGCGTCCTCGCGGACGTCGCCCGCCACCGCGCTGCGCAGCGCGGCCCCGAGGTCGCTCATCAGCCGCGCATGGCCGTCATGGCGCTGCTTTCACCGGCCGGGGACGGCGCCGGTGCACGAAGGCGTTGACACCGCGGATGAAGTCGTGCTGCATGACGCGCGGACCGGCGGACGCGGTGCGCGCCGCGGTTCGCCCCGGGGACTCGACCACGTCGACCGCCTGCTTGGCGGCGCGGACGGCGGCATCGGACGAGAGCAGGATGGCGGTGATCACCCGGTCGACGCGGTGGTCGAGCTCGTCGCCGGGGACGCACGCGTTGGCCAGGCCGAGCCGCACCGCCTCTGCCGCGCCGACCATGCGGCCGGGGTAGAGCAGCTCCCGCGCCACCGAGGCGCCGGCGTGGGCGGCGAGCCGGTTGGCGAACGACGGCGACACCAGGATGCCGAGCCGTGCGATCGGCATGCCGATGGATGCGTCGGCGGCAAGGATGCGCATGTCGCAGGCCAGGGCCAGCTGGCAGCCGGCGCCCGCCGCGGGGCCGCGCACCTTGGCGATCACCGGCACCGGCATCGCCTCGATGGCTGAGCAGGCCGCCTCCATGCGCACGAAGCTCAGCTCGACCTCAGCAGGCGTGGCCTCGACCCACTCGCGGATGTCCGAGCCCGCCGAGAACCACGCCGCCTCCCCCTCGATGACCACCACGCGCAGGTCCTCGTCCGTCGCCAGCGCGCGCATTGCCCACTCGATGCCCGCCCAACCCCCGCTGGTGAGCGCGTTGCGGCGAACCCCGGAGCCAATGGTCACCCGGGCCACGCTGCCGTTCAGCGCCATGGCCACCACCGGTTCCACCACCGCGCTCATCGCACCACACCACGCTCGTGCAATGAGGTGACGTCCGCCGCCGAATAGCCGAGCTCGGCGAGGACCTCGTCGGTGTGCTCGCCGAGCTGCGGCGGGGGCCGTCGCACCGTCGCGCTGTGCCCGGAGAGCTTGACTGGGGATCCCGGCATTCGCAGTGTCCCCGCCGTGGGGTGCTCGGTGGTGAGCACCATGTCGCGGGCCAGCACCTGGGGGTAGGCGAGCGCTCTGTCGACGGTGTTGATGGCGCCGGCGGGGATGCCGGCGCGCGACAGCTCCGCGGCCCACTCCGCCGACACCCGCGACGCCAGCGCCGCCTCGACCAACGGGATCAGCTGGGCCCGGTTGACGACCCGGTCGGGGTTGGTGGCGAAGCGGGCGTCGGCGGCGAGCTCGGGGAGCCCGATGAGCGGGGCGAAGCGCTGCCAGAGGGAGTCGTTGCCCACCGCCACCATCAGGTACCCGTCGGCAGTGCG
>JANWHI010000088.1 GCA_025450495.1 Candidatus Dormiibacter sp.
ACGGCCGGGTCAGCGCCGGGTCCGGGGCGGAGTCGAACATCGTCGCCGCAACGGCACTGTTCGACAGCACGGTCATGCTGGCGTCGACGCTCAACGAGCCTCTGCCCCTGGCCGTGGTGTGAGCCGCGACTCCGACCCACCCTGTAGCGTGCGCCGCGTGAACGCTCGCCACCGCACCGACGGCCTGAGGTCGGCCGTTCGTCTGTCCGTGGCCAGCGTCGTGTGGAACGCAGTGGCGGGCGCCACCGCCACCGTTGCCGGCATCCTCACCGGCAGCCTGGCCCTGCTGGGTTTCGGTCTCGATTCCGTCGTTGACGGCGCCGCGTCATGCATCCTGATCTGGCGCTTCCAGTCAGAGGGCAGGAACCCCGCTCGCGCCGCGGAGGTCGAGCATCGAGCGGCTCGCGCGGTCGGCGTGGCGCTGATGTTGATCGGCCTCTACGTCGGCGCGCGCGCTGTCATCGCCCTCGCCACCCATTCCGAGACGGGCACCGCGGTGGTTGGCATCGTCATCGCGGCCGCCTCCGTTGCGGTCCTCCCGCCGCTGGCGCACGCCAAGCGCCGCGCCGGCGATGAGCTCGGCAGCCGCGCATTGCGCGGCGACAGTGTGCTGACCGCCATGGGCGCGGTTCTCGCCGCCGCGGCGCTTCTCGGCATCGCCGCCGCGCGGCTGTTGGGCTGGTGGTGGGCCGATTCCGCCGCCGGCCTGGGCATCGCGCTGATTCTCGTTCGCGAGGCGCGAAGGATCCTGCGCCCTCCGGCGCCTCAGGCGGCGTTGCCGACAACAGGCCTCTGACCGCCCCGTAACAGATCGGTTCGCAGTGGGTCAATGCGTACCGTCCCGTACAGACGGTTTGGGCGGACTCCGAGGATGGTCGAATCTCTCCCGGCCAGCACGCACCGAGGCGGCCCGGGGAGCAATGAACTATCCGGTGCCTTGTCAGGTGGTTTCGAACATGGGCGCGAGGCGGGACGCCAGCCTGTCTGCGACCACGCTGCTCTCGAACGAAGCCGCTCAGAAGCTTCTCGAGCTCTCCCATGACGTCGCCTGTGTCGTCGGGTTCGACGGCCACATCAGACAGCACACCGCCAACTGGCAACACGGTCTCGGCGGGCCGACTCGCGACGTTGCCGGCTCGCCCTTCATCACGTTCGTCCACCCCGATGATCGACGGGAGACGCGCCGGCGCCTCGAGATGCTGACGACCGGGGTGGCCGAGGCGATCGAGATCGAGAACCGCTTCAGCCGGCTCGATGGGACGTACGCGTGGCTGAGCTGGCATGTCACCGCCGATCGCCTCGAACAGCTGCTGTACTGCCGTGCCCAGGACCTCGGCAGCCGGACCACGAGCGCCGGCGGTGACGTCGAGGTGGAGGCGCGACGTCGGCTCGACATCTCGGATGCCGTTGCCGTCACCGATGCCCACGACGTGCTGCGCTACGTGTCGCCGTCCTGCCAGCAGCTCCTCGGGTACACATCAGCCGAGTTGATCGGCAAACCAGTATCCCGGCTGATTCATCCTGATGACCGGGCGCTCGCCGGCCTGGCGCAGCAGGGCAATGCGACCGGCGAAGGCGCGCGCACCCTCAGCCTGCGGTATCGGTGCAAGGACGGTTCGTACACCTGGATCGAGAGCAAGAGCACCGCCATCATCGATCCGCTCACCGGCGCTGTGCTGGAGACGCAGGCGCTGATGCGCGACATCGGTCAGCGCAAGGAGGCACAGGCGAGCATCGAGCGTCAGGCCCTGACCGACGCTCTCATCGGGCTGGCCAATCGCACCCTGCTCGCCGACCGCCTGAAGCAGGGGCTCCGGCACCTCCAGCGAAGCCCCGGGTTCGTCGGTGTGCTGATGCTCGACCTCGACCACTTCAAGGTGATCAACGACACCCACGGCCACCACGTGGGCGACGCCGTGCTCCTGGAAGCGGCGGCGCGGCTCCAGCACCTGGCGCGTCCAGACGACACCGTGGCGCGATTCGGTGGTGACGAGTTCGTCGTCGTGGTGCAGGGCATCGCCGACCCGGCCGACCTCACGGCCTTCGCAGACCGCATCGTTGCCGGGTTGCGCGCGCCGTTCCAGGTGGGCGACGACGAGGTGGTGGCCACGGTCAGCATCGGCATCGCCGTGGCGTCGCAACCGGACACCCTGCCTGAGGACCTGCTGCGCGAGGCGGACACCGCGCTGTACCGCGCCAAGGACCAGGGACGCGACCGTCACGAGGTGTACGGGGCAGCGCTCCAGGTGCGGGCGATGGAACGGCAGGAGACCGAGCGCCTGGTCCGGCGCGCGCTCGCGGAGGAACTGCTGATCGTGCGCTACCAGCCAATCGTGGAGCTGACCGCGTGTCGCACCGTCGAGGCCGAGGCGCTGCTGCGGATCGACGACGCCGAACGCGGGCATTTCTCGCCCGAGCACTTCCTGGTTGTCGCGGAGGAGACGGGGCTGCTGCCTGCGATGGATGAGCGAGTCCGCGCCACTGCTCTGCGCGAGCTCGTCGCGTGGCGTGCCACCCCCTCGCTGCGCGGCGTCGAGCGTCTCGCGGTGAACCTCAGTGCTCGGGAGCTCGCCAACCCGCAGTTCACAGCGCGACTGGCGGAGCGGCTGTACGCCGCCGGCCTGGATGGAAGCGACCTGAGCATCGAGGTCACCGAGCACGTGCTGATGCAGACGTCGCACTCCGCGGTGACGTCGCTCGCCGCTCTCAGAGACATCGGCGTGCATGTCGGGCTCGACGACTTCGGGACGGGCCTGACCGCTCTCTCCCACCTGCACAGCTTCCCGCTCGACTACGTCAAGATCGACCGCTCGTTCGTCGAGCACATCACCGATGACGGACGAAGCTCATCGATTGTCGCGGCGATCATCGACCTCGCTCACGCGCACGGCCTGTCAGTCGTTGCCGAGGGTGTCGAGACAGCCGACCAGCTCGCCACGCTCCGCCAGCTGGGATGCGACCGCGCGCAGGGTTACCTGTTCTCACCGCCTGTCTCAGCCGGAGACTTCATCAATCTGCTCAAACGCGAAGCGGCATGACGAGAGGTGGGCGCAGGACGGCCCACCGGACCCTTGGTCTCCTACCATGGCCGGCGTGACTGAGCAACTGACCGCGCGCCCCGAACCACCCCCCACCGCGACGCCGAAGGCGGCAGCGCGTGCTGTCCATGCCACCAAGGTGTTCGGCCGTGCCGACGCGGCCGTGCGCGCGCTCGACGACCTCTCCGTCGATTTCGCCGCCGGCCATTTCACCGCCATCATGGGCCCCTCGGGCTCAGGCAAGTCCACGCTGCTGCACTGCCTCGCCGGGCTCGACACGCTGACGTCGGGCGAGGTGTTCATCGGCGACACCGAGCTCGGCGCCCTCAAGGACACCGAGTTGACGCTGCTCCGGCGCCGTCGTGTCGGCTTCATCTTCCAGAGCTTCAACCTGGTGCCGACGCTCAACGCGCTGGACAACATCACGCTGCCGCTGGCCATTGCCGGCGTGTCAGCAAACGCGGCGCTGTTGAGCGAGGTGGTGGGGTCGATCGGGCTCACCGATCGGCTCGGACACCGCCCCAGCGAGCTCTCCGGCGGTCAGCAGCAACGCGTGGCCGCCGCCCGCGCCCTGGTATCGCGTCCGGACATCATCTTCGCCGACGAGCCCACCGGCAACCTCGACTCGCGGTCAGGGGCCGAGTTGCTCGGGTTCCTCCGCACGGCGGTGGAGAACTTCATGCAGACCATCGTCATGGTCACCCACGATCCGCTCGCAGCCGCCTATGCAGACCGCGTGGTGTTCATCGCTGACGGCAAGACCGTCGACGAGATGAGCTCTCCCACCGCGGACGGGATCCTCGACATCATGAAGCACCTCGGCGCCTGACGGCGTGCTCAAGGTCACGCTCCGCGGGCTGCTCGCCCACAAGCTCCGGTTGAGCCTGACGGCGGTTGCCATCGTGCTGGGGATCGCATTCGTGTCCTCGACCTTCGTGGTCGGCGACACCATCAACAACGTCTTCGGTGCCATCTTCACCGACGCCAACCAGGGGATCGCCGTGGTTGTCGAGGGCCAGACGCTGGCGGGTGCCTCACAGGACATCGGCGGCGGCCAGCGACTGCCGGTTCCGTCCGCGCTGGTGGCGACGGTGCAGCAGGTCACCGGCGTCAAGCAGGCCAACGGGGTCATCTTCCGCACCGGTGCGACACTGCTCTCACCCGCCGGCAAACCCATCGGGGGCAACGGACCGCCGACGTTCGGCGCCAACTGGGTCGACAGCCCGACCTCCCCGTATCACATCCGCTCCGGGCATTCACCGCAGGCCGCCAACGACATCGTCGTCGACGCGGCCACCGCGACTGCCAACGCCATCCACGTCGGTCAGACGATCCAGATGGTCTTCAACGGCGGCCCGCGCCAGCCGTTCCATGTCAGCGGCATCGCCGGGTACGGGTCCGCTGACAACGTCGCCGGGGCCACCATCACGCTGTTCACCACGCCGACCGCGATGCGGGTGCTCGATACCCAGGGCAACTTCGACCAGATTGCTGTGCTCTCCGCGTCGGGGGTCAGTGATACCACGCTGCGCGACCGCATCGCTGCTGTCCTGCCCACCAACATGGTTGCCCAAACCGGGAGCGCGCAGGCCAACCAGCAGAAGCAGGCGACCCAGTCGATCATCAACATCCTCAGCACCGCGCTGCTGGTGTTCGGTCTGATCGCTCTGTTCGTCGGCTCCTTCCTGATCGTCAACACGTTCACCATCCTCATCGCCCAGCGGTCACGGGAGTTGGCCCTTCTCCGCGCCCTCGGCGCCACCCGCCGGCAGGTGATGGTGTCGGTGCTCATCGAGGCCTTCATCACCGGGGTGGTGGCCTCGGCGATCGGCGCCGCTCTCGGCGTGCTGCTCGCCGTCGGCCTGGCCCGTCTGCTCGGTTTCTCCCTGACCAACGGCGGCCTGACCGTGACCCCGCGCAGCATCATCGTCTCGATCGTGGTGGGCACGGTGGTGACCCTGCTCGCCGCCATCCTCCCAGCCCGGCGGGCGACGCGGGTGGCGCCGATGGCAGCCCTCCGCGATGCTGTGCCCGAGGCCCAGCCACTCACTCGACGGCGCATCATCGGCGGTGCGATCACCGCGGCCCTCGGTGTGATCCTCCTCGGCGTCGGGCTCTTCACCAGCACCGGTCAAACGCTGCCGCTGCTCGGTGTCGGGACGCTGGCGCTCTTCATCGGCATCGCGTACCTGGCACCGCTGCTGGTGCGTCCGGTCGCCGGCGCCCTGGGCCGTCCGCTGGCACGCCTGCGTGGGGTTCCCGGCCGGCTGGCGAGGGAGAACGCCATGCGCAGTCCGCGGCGCACTGCATCGACGGCTGCCGCGCTGATGATCGGCGTGGCGCTGATCGCCGCGGTTGCCGTCATCGCGGCGTCGTTCAAGGCCTCGGGCGAATCGGCCATCGCCGGGTCGGTGAACGCGCAACTCCTGGTCACCGACACCACCAGCCAGCAGGGGTTCTCCAACGGCGACGCCGCGATCCTGCGCGCCGACCCGCGCGTGGCCGACGTCACCGAGGTGCGGGCCAACTCCATCGTCGCCGCCTCGGCGAACCAGTCGTTGCTCGCCATCGATCCTTCGGCGATCAATCACACCGTGACCTTCGACATGATCAACGGTGACCCCGGGTCGATCGCGGACGCGAACAACGTCCTCGTCGACGACACCACCGCCAACGCCCGCGGTTGGACGACCGGGACCGTGCTGACGGTGCAATTCCCCTACGCACCGAAGACGACGACGAAGCGCATCGGCGGTGTGTACAGGGGCAATGCGCTGATCTCCGGCTTCGTCGTGTCGCTGGCGACGTATACGGCCAACTTTCCAACGCAGCGGGATGCGGCCATCCTCGCCGACCCCGCCCCGGGTCAGACGCTGAGCGCGGCACAGAACGCCATGACCAGCGATCTCAGCGCCTACCCGACGCTGACCATCCAG
>JANWHI010000089.1 GCA_025450495.1 Candidatus Dormiibacter sp.
AGCGAGTCTACCGCGAGGGGTGCTTAGCCTGACCTAAGAGCGGGGGGGCATGGATGGGGGTGTGCGAGGAGGGACCCTGTTCCCCCTCGGCCTCAGTGTCCCCAGTGCTCTGGTTGGAGGTGACGCACGATGGCGTCGCCGCGCTCACCGGTGCGAATCCGAACGGCGTCGTCGACTGGGTGGATGAAGATCTTCCCATCGCCAACCTCACCCGTCCTGGCGGCGCCGGTGATGGCTGTGACCACCGCCTCCACCATCGAGTCGCCCACCACCGCCTCGACCTTCACCTTGCGCTGCAGTGAGATGTTCGCCCGTGCGCCTCGGTAGGTCTCGGTGTAACCACGCTGCGCGCCGCAGCCGAGCACCTCGGTGACGGTGAGACCCGAGGCGCCGAGCGCATCCATCGCGTCCTGTACGGCCTGCAGCCTCTCGGGCCTGATGATCGCCTCGACTTTCTTCATGATTGGACTCCACCTGCGGTGGGTGCGTGGTCGGCGTTTCTGACGTGATCCTCGCCGGGCACGGGGTCTGCGGGCACCACCAGCGCGCCCGCCAGGTGTCGAGCCGGCTCGGCGACGGCGTCGGGATGAATGTACGCCCCACCGGGCACCGGCATGAACTGCTCCGGGTATCCCCACATGCCGTGCTCGCTGATGTCAAGGCCGTCGATCTCGTGGCGCTCGCTGACGCGCAGACCGACTGTCTTCCTGATGGCCCAGAACAGCCCGTAGCTGAGCGCGAAGACGGTGACGAAGGCCGCGCTGACGGCTGCCGCCTGGGCACCGAGCTGCTTGAAGCTGCCGGTGTAGACCAGACCACCCTGGCCGACGCCGTTGAACGCCGCCAGCTGCGGGTCGGTGAACAGTCCGCACGACAACGTGCCCCAGATGCCGGCGAGGCCGTGGGCGCTGAGCGCGCCGACTGGGTCGTCGATCCACTTGTCGATGGCGATGACGCCGAAGACCACGATCACCCCGGCCACGGCGCCGATGATGATCGCTGCCCAGGGCTGCACATAGCCGCTCGGGGCGGTGATCGCAACCAGGGCAGCGATGGCGCCGTTGCCGATCATGCCGACGTCGACTGACTTCTGCAGCCGGTAGATCGTCGCCATCGCGGCCAGGGCCCCGGCCGCGGCCGCCAGGTTGGTCGTGATCACCACATCGGCGAAGTGCAGGTTGGTGGCGTTCAGGGTGGAGCCGGGGTTGAAACCGAACCAGCCGAACCAGAGGATGATGACGCCGAGCTGGGCCAGCGGCATGCTGTGCCCGGGAATGGCATTCGGCTTTTTGTCACGTGAGTACTTGCCGATGCGCGGTCCAAGAAGCAGGAGTCCCGCAAATCCCGCCGTCGCCCCGGTGAGGTGAACGACCGTCGAGCCGGCGAAGTCCTGGGCTCCAAGAGAGGTCATCAGCCAGCCGCCACCGAACAACCAGTGACTGATCATCGGGTAGATGAAGCCCGCGAAGGGGATGGCGAACAGGATGTAGACGATGAACTTGGTGCGCTCCAGCATGGTGCCCCACACGATCGCCAGCGACACCGCGCAGAACACGAACTCGAAGAAGAACTTGGCGGCGGCCGGCGCCGTGGACGCCGCGTTGAGGATGGGCAGGTTCAGTGTCGAGCCCGGATGGAACGACGGCGCGAAGCCGGTCACCCCGATCAGGCTGTTGGTGAAACCGGTGGCCGCTCCGAACGCGAAGGCGAACCCGCAGATCCAGTAGACGATCGAGCTGATGCTGAGGTTGACGATGACCTTGGCGACCACCGTGCCCACGTTCTTCATGCGCGTGAAGCCCACCTCGAGCATCGCGAAACCGGCTTGCATGAAGAGCACCAGGCACGCCGCCACCACCACCCACACCGTGTCCGCCGCGATCCCGGCCGCCTGCGTCGCGGTGGTGTCGGCCGCGTGGGCAGTCAGCGGCAGCAGGGCAAGCGCGGCGGCGCCGGCGGCGGCGAATCGGATCCGGGTTCGTCGGTGCAACGGCGTACTCCTCATCCCAGCTTTCGGTCGCGTTGCCCAAGACTAGGGAGCACGGGCCGCGCGGTTCGATGCGCGTGCCGCCACAAGTTGCCGCGTGCCAGCTTGTGCGCCAAGTACAACGACGGCCCGCAGCCGCTGCGAGGATGCCTCAGCGCGCAGCTGCGGCGGTGCCGGGAAGCACCTCGCGAATCCGCAGGCAGAGATGGAGGTTGAGGCGCGTCGTCGCGTCGTCGAGCTGGAGCCCGCCGATCTCCTCGATCCGCCGCAGCCGGTACAGCACGGTGTTGCGATGCAGGTGGAGGCGCTGCGCGGTGTCGGTCGGCGACCCGTGGCAGTGGAAGTAGGCGTCGAGCGTCTCCATCAGACCCGAGCCGGTGCGATCGTCGTAGGCGACCAGCGCCCCGGCCGTCTGCGCGTAGAAGTCATCGAGCTCGGCGTGCTGGGTCATCGCCACCAGCAGCCTGTGCAGGCCGAGATCCGAGAACGTCGCCACCGCGCGCGGGGCCTTGAGCCGGGCGCTGATGCGGAGCGCGTGCTCGGCCTCACGATGCGACTGGCGGACACCCTGCGGGCCGCTTCGCGGCCGTCCCACCCCGACGATGACCTCGTCGCGCAGCGCCGCGGCGCAGTCGGCGCGCAGCGCCTCGGCCACCAGCCGGTTGCGCTCGTGCGGGTCGGCGGCGATGTCTGCCACCACCGCGCACACGGCGCCGTCGTGTGCGACCAGCAGGGAGCCCGCCGCACTGCGCGCCAGACAGCGGCGAGCGGCCACCATCAGTGTGTCGAGGGCGCCGGTGCTCGTGTTACGGCCACGAATGACGAGAACGCTGAAGCGCTCGCCCAGCTCGAACCCCAGGCGGCGGGCTCGCTCGGTGGCACCGAGCTCGGAGCCGTACGAGCCGTCGAGGAGGGCGGCGACCAGCTCGCCTTCGACGTCGTCGCGAGCGCGCAGCACCGCACGCTCACGGTCGAGCTCGATCGCGCAGGCCGACGCGCCCCGGGCAACCGCCACCCGGTCGACCTGGCCCAGCTGGTGTTCCTCGCCGATCAACGACACGAAGCCGTGGACTCCATCGCGTCCCGGGATGGGCGCGACCAGACGGCTCCGCCCGCGGGGCAGCCCGAACTCGTTGACCGGAGGATCGGCTGCGGGCACGGTCTGGCCGGCGACCCAGCGCAGCAGCTCCTCCCCGTTGCCGAGCGCGTCGCGCACGGGGCGGGGCAGCTCGCCACACACAGTACGCAGGCTGCCGCTGGCGTCGTGCCATGCCACCGCCCGTCCGGTGATCTCGCCGAGCCGCGCCACGATCGCGTCGGCGCCGGCCCCGCCGAGCGCGAGCTGCATCAGCTCCATCTGCAACTGCTGGGCACGGTCATGAAGGACTGTCCGCTGCTCGACGATGAACCGGACCACAGACTGCTGCATCTCGGTGACGTGAGCGCCGTCGGGAAGTCGGAGCAGGGGCATGTGGCGGCGTTCGGCGACGCCGAGGCTCCCAGGCGACGCATCGCCGACCACGGCGACGGCGACGCCGCCCTTCTCAGCCAGGCCGTTCATGACGTCGGCGAGGTCGAGCCGCTCGTCGAGAAGCTTGATCGACGCCACCGGCACCATCGCCATCTCACCGCCCTTGATGGCCTCGAAGGCCGGTGGGCGGGTGCGCAGCGTCGTCGCCCATTCGACGCGACGATCAAGGCCCGCACCGCCGCCGAGCAGCTCGGTGCCCTCGGGCAGCGCCCCGCGCCATACATCGCGCACGGTGATGAGGGCGCTCTCCATCAGGCCGCACTCGGGGCCGTGGTCACCGCCATGCTCAGGCGCGCTCCAGGTAGCGCTCCAGCTCCCAGCCAGTGACCTGGCCACGGTACTCGCGCCACTCCGCCCGCTTGGCCTCGAGGAAGCGGTCGGCCAGGTTGTCGCCAAGTGCGTCACGAACCACGTCGTCGTCCGCGCAGGCGTCGACTGCATCCTTGAGGTTGTCGGGCAGCAGGCCGACGTTGCGCCGTTCCAGCTCGACCTCGTCGAAGCCGTACAAAGCCTCCTCGACGGGCGGCGGCAACGGCAGGCGGCGCTCGATGCCGTCGAGACCGCAGCGGAGCATCACCGCGAAGGCGAGGTAGGGATTGCACGATGGATCCGGGCTGCGCAGCTCCACACGAACGGCCTGGGTGCGCGAGACGTGCGGAACTCGGATCAGCGCACCCCGGTTGGTGCGCGCCCACGAGAGGAAGATGGGCGCTTCGAGGCCGCGCACCAGGCGCTTGTATGAGTTCACCAGCGGGGCGAGCACCAGGCACATTCCCGCCGCGTGGTGCAGCTGGCCGGCGATGAAGTGCTTGGCGACGTCGCTGAGCCCGTAGTCGTCGGCCCCGGTGAAGGCGTTGCCGCCACCGCTGCGTCCGAGGCTCTGGTGCACGTGCATGCCGCTGCCCGGCTGATCGTTGAACGGCTTGGGCATGAAGCTGGCGATCAGACCGGCGCGCTGCGCCACGGCCTGCATGGCGAGCCTGAAGGTGACCACCGCGTCGGCGGCGGCGAGCACCTCGCCCGCGCCGAGATCGACCTCGTGCTGGCCGGGCGCCACCTCGTGGTGGGCGCTGTTGACCTCGACGCCGACGGCCGCCGCGGCGGCGAGCATCGCCTGGCGCAGGTCTGTGGCGCCGACGCCGGTGACGTCGAAATAGCCCACGGTGTCGTCGCTGCGGGCCACCGGCGCGCCGTCGATGCCGCGCTCCAGGACGAAGAACTCGATCTCGGGGCCGACCCGATAGTCGTAACCGAGGGCACCGGCATGGTCGACAGCGCGTTGGAGCGCGCCCCGCGGGTCGCCGCTGTAGGGCTCGCCGTAGGGAGTCCGCGCCCAGCAGATCAGGCGAGCGGTCGGTTCGGCGGCCCAGGGCAGCACCTGGAGGGTGGTGGGGTCGGGCACCAGGTACATGTCGCTTTCTGCGGTTCTGGTGAATCCCTCCACCGAGCTGCCGTCGAACCAGACGCCGCGATCGAGAGCGGCGTCGAGGCCGGAGGCGGGGATGGTGACGGTCTTGACGGTGCCGAGCACGTCGCTGAACTGGAGGTGGATGTTGCGCACGCCGGTGTCTGCGAGTTGGGCGGCGAGGTGGCGAGCCCCGGCTGCGTCGGTGGCCGTTGATCGAGAGCTCATGGCCTGTCTCCTATGCGGTGCGCACAAGGATACGGTGGAATTTCTGGCATGGTAGCGCGTGGAGCCGCCGATCGTCCTCCAACCAGTGGTCAGACTTGTGCTCCGCGCCTCAGTCGGGCGCCAACTATCAGAGCGTCGGGCCGGTGGGCTGTGGGATGAGGCGGCTCCTGCAGATCTGCGCAAACACCGCCGCGCTTGGCTTGGGGACCCGCTCCTGGGTCTGTCTGTCGACGGCGATCAGGCCGAACCGCCGTGCGTAGCCCTCGGCCCACTCGAAGTTGTCCATCGAGCTCCAGTGCAGGTAGCCGCGCACATCGACGCCGGCGCCGAGCGCCTCGCAGACCGCCTCGAGGTGGTCGACGATGAAACCCGGGCGAAGCTCGTCGTGCTCGTCTGCGACACCGTTCTCGGTGATGACGATGGGCAGATGGAACTCCTCCCACAACGCAACCAGCGCGCGGCGCAGCGCGGCGGGCTCGATCGCCCAGCCGAAGGACGACAGCGGAAGGTCCGGTACGGTGACGTTCTCGGCGAACAGCCCGGCGACGTTGCGGACGTTGAAACGCACCCGCTCCTCGCAGTAGAAGTTGAGACCGATGTAGTCGAGCGACCCACGCAACCCGCCGACCACCTCGCCGGCGCCGACCGGGGGCAACATCCGACCGGTGCGGCAGGCCCGCAGGAACCAGCGATTGAACAGCCAGTTGGGGATCACCGTCGCGGCGCGATCGAGCAGCGAACGCGGGTCGAGCGGCTGCAGCGGCCGCTCGTGGTGCGCGATCGAGATGTGCGCTGTCCAGCCGTGCGCGGCGGCAACCTGACGCACGGCGGTGGCCCCCGCTGCGTGCATCCGGGCCAGGCCGCCGAGCGCGGCCAGGAATCCTCGCGTCCCCCGCTGCAGGGGGGGCCATTCGCCGTACAGGTATCCGAACACCGCCAGAACTGACGGCTCGTTGATCGTGATCCACCAGCGCACCTCGGCGCCGACTGCCTGCGCGCACGCCGCCGCGAAGCGCGCGAAGAGCTGCGGTGCGTCGGGGTCGAGCACCCCCCCACGATCGGCAAGCCATGCCGGCAGCGTGAAGTGCTGCAGCGTCACCACCGGTTCGAGACCGAGCGCGCGGCAGGTGTGGACGACGTCGCGGTAGTGACGGAGCTCGTCGCCCTTGAACACACCCTGGCGCGGCTCGACTCGCGACCACTCGATGGAGAAGCGGTGGGCGTTGTGACCCATCCCGGCGAGCTGCTCCAGGTCGGCGCGGTAGCGGGAGTGATGATCGCAGGCGATGCCCGACACCGTGCCGTCCCTGATCCGCTCAGGGTGGTCGCGTTCCATGCGCGTCCAATCGTTGTCGAGCCCGCCCTCCACCTGGTGGGCGGCGGTCGCGCAGCCGAGGAGAAAGTCCTCGGGCAGGCGGGCCGCGGTCACCTCAGCGCGGGCGGCGCACGCGCAGGACCGTACCCCCGCTGGCGCGGTGGTCACCGATCAGGTGCGCACCCGCGCGGCGAGCCCAGACACGAACCGCGAAGGCCTGCTCGGCGATCGGGGTCCTCACCTCGATGACCTGGCCGGGCGCGAGAGCGTCGTAACCACGCCGGACCCGACCGAGCGCGGGGTCGCCGCACTCCTGCTCGGCGTCGGCGAGGTCGAGGACGGCGGCCGGAGCGAGCGCGCTGCCCGCTCCGGCCGCGGAGTCGTCGAGCGAGGTCACGCGCCTACTGTCGCCGCCTCGTGCACTTCCTTCTCGACGGGCACACCGACCGAGTTGCCCCACTCGCTCCACGAGCCGTCGTAGTTGCTGACCGTCGGGAAACCGAGCAGGTAGCGGAGCACGAACCAGGTGTGCGACGAGCGCTCGCCGATGCGGCAGTAGGTGATCACCGGGGTCTCGCCGGTGACCCCCTGCGCGGCGTAGAGTGCGCGCAGCTCGTCTGCCGACTTGAAGGTGTCATCGTCCTTGATCGCCTGTGCCCAGGGTATGTTGGCCGCCCCCGGGATGTGCCCGGCACGCTGCGCACCCTCGTTGGCGTACTCCGGCGGCGCGGAGATCTCGCCCTTGAACTCGGCGGGGGAACGGACGTCGACGAGGTTGAAGTCATCGCGGCCCAGGACCTGCCGGACGTCGGGGAGGAACGCACGCAGGCTGGTGTCGGCATCCGCGGCGCGGTACTGGGTCGGGGTGAAGCTGGGCACGTCTTCGGTGCTGGGCCGACCCTCCTCGAACCACTTGCGCCGGCCGCCGTTGAGCAGACGGATGTCACGGTGGCCGTAGATGGTGAAGGTCCAGTGGGCAAAGGCCGCGAACCAATTGCGCATGTCGCCATACAGGATGAGCGTGGTGTCCGGCGTCGCGCCGACTCGGCTGAGCAGCCGCTCGAACTGCTCGCGCGACAGGATGTCACGGCGCACGGTGTCGTTGATGTCGCGCTTCCAGTCGATCAGCGCCGAGCCTGGGATGTGACCCAACTCATAGGCGCTGCTCGGGTCGTAGTCGACCTCGAGGACGCGGACCTTGTCGTCGTCGAGGTGATCCTGGAGCCACTCCGTGGTGACCAGTGCCTCCGGATGCGCGTACTCGGCCATGTGGTGCCCTCCCTGGGTAGGCCCGGTTGGCGATGGAAAACCCGACCATATTACTCATGATTGGACGCGGGACGTCGCCGGCGATCGTGGAGCCGGTGCCCATAATGGCGGCGGTCGGTTGCGGTTGGGTTCGGAGGCACCATGAGCGAGGACGTCGCGGCGGAGCAGGCGGAGGTCTTCCAGCGGCATGTGCCCGGCACCGTGCGGCTGATGACCAGCGAGCCGATCCCCATGCCCGCGTCGGCGGCTTCCGGGCAGGGCTCGCTGCGCGAACAGCTCGAGGAGCGTCCCTGGCTGCTCGCGTTCGGTTTCCTCGCGGTGGTGGGCTTCTTCCTCATGCTCCGCGCGCGCCGCTCGGACTGAGCCGATCGGTCAGCGTCGCTTCGCCGGGCGTCGTGTCGGCGCTCCGGCCGCTCGAGCACTCGGCGCTGGCGCGGGGGGAGCCTCGGCGAGGGCATCAGGCAACCGGGGCGGCTGAACCGGCGGCGGGGCCGCTGGGCCGTTGAAGATGTCGAGGAACAGGGTCTCGAAGGTCAGCCGCGGCTGAGCGTACTGAGATATCTGCGCGCGGGCGCGGAGCAGCAGCCCGAGGATGTCGGTGAGGCGCGCCGGGCCCAGGCTCTCGGCCCAGCGTTCGAGCGGATCCGCGTAGTCAGTCCAGAGCCGCAGCTGCGGGACGGCGGCGGCCTGGCAGACGGCGTCGCGCACGAATGACGACCAGACGGACAGCAGCAGGGTGGCGCGCTCACGCCCCTCCACCCCGGCGCCCGGGGTCAGCTCAGAGGCGGCGCGCAGGGCACCTTCCAGGCCGCCGCCCGCGATCGCCAGGAAGGCGTGCAGCGCTTGCACCTCTGCCACCATCAGGCCAGGCTCGGACGCCAAACGCTGCGCCCGCCCGGGGCGACCGCCGCTCAGGGCGGCCGCGAGCGTGGCGAGGCGCGATTCGACGCCGCCTTGTTGGAGCCACGATGCGATGCGCGCGCTGTCGACGATGCCGACGGCGACCTGCTGGGCGCGCGAGAGAAGCGTCGCCGGGAGCGCCTCGGGGTTGGCCGCGCACAGCATGATCAGCGTGTCCGGCGGCGGCTCCTCCAGCGTCTTGAGCAGTGCGTCAGCCGCCTGTTCGGTGAGCCGGTCGGCGCGCGCCATCACCGCCACCCGCGTGCCGCCCGCGTAAGTGCGCAGGGACATCGCGTCCTGGAGGCTACGCCCGGCATCGGCGGAGGCACCCGGACGGACCCGGTCGATGCCGATGCGCTCCGCGTCGGAGTCCTCGAGCCACAGATCGGGATGGGCGAGCAGGCCACCGGGCCAATCGCCGCCGCTCAGGATCACGTCGGCGAGCTGCAGGGCCGTGGCCGTCTTGCCCACCCCGGCGGGGCCGGTGAGCAGTAGCGCATGACCCAACCGGCCTTCGGCGCGGGCGTTGGCAAGGCGGGTGAAGACCGCCTCGTGGCCGATCACTGCGGAGGGGGCGGCCATCCGGCGATTGTGCAGAATTGGCCGCCCGTGCCCCTGCTCCCAGCGCCTCGGGGCGCATCCTCCGTGCTCCTGCCGCAACGCGCGAACACAGCTCGTTACTGCCTGTGGATGGGCGCGCCGCTGGCCTTCGCAACATTCCTGGCGTCGAGCCAGGGCGTCAAGGACGCGGGCGCTCGCGCGGCCCTGATCGTCGCTGCGGCGGTCGCCCCTGTGGTGCTGGCCTACGTCGGCCTCCGTGTACGCGCTGACCACGACCCCGCCGCCCTGCCGGCAACACGGGCGAGCATCGGACGTGCGGGCCGATGGGACTGGACGGACATCATCGCCTTCCTCCCGGCCGCGGCTGCCGCCGTCTTCCTCACCGCCAGCCTGGTCGTCGGCGTCACCCAGGCTGCCGACCAGTCGCTGCAGCCGTCGGGGCGGACCGCCGTGGAGGCGTTCGCCGGCCAGGCGGCCTCCTACGCCGCTGCGCTCGCGGCGCTGCTGGTGCTGCTGCGCCTCCGCCGTGGCCTACGGGTCGCTGACCTGGGCTGGCGCCTGCCGCGACCCTTCGGCCGCGCCGGGTGGTTGCCGTGGCTGGCGGTGAGCGTGGTGGGAGCGCTGGTCGCGCTCGAGGTGGCCGACTGGCTGGCCTCGCTGGCCGCCCAGATCCTGCCCAACTCGCCGAACACCCAATGCACCACAGTTCGCGACGAATATGGCGGTTACCTCGCGGTCGCGATACCGCTTGTCTGCCTGATCGCGCCGCTCAGCGAAGAGACCATCTTCCGGGGCTTCATCTACGGGTGGCTGCGCCGCCGCCTGCCGGTGCTCCCCGCGGTGGCGATCAGCGCGGCGGTGTTCTCAGCCACCCATCTCGTCCTGGTGCTCGCCCTGCCGCTGTTCGCGGTCGGCATCATCCTCGCCCTGCTCTACGAATACTCAGACTCGCTGCTGCCGGGCGCGCTGGTGCATGGCCTCTTCAACCTGGTCGGCATCCTTGCAATCCTCGGGGCCACCAGTACCTGCTGAGCGCGTCTACAGCGACGACTGGATGCGGCCTCCGTGCACCGCCAGCGTCACGCAGATCATGAGTCGGCGGGCGCGGTTTTCAGCGATTGCCGCCAGACGAACCAGATGCGCTGCACTGCGGTCACGTTGGTGAGCACCGCCAGCGCCACCAGGCAGCCGAACAGGACTGGCGGGACGAGCAGACCGACCACGGTGAGAACCACGCGCTCAGGCCGCGCGAAGATGCCCCCGTCGCAGAGGAAGCCGAGCGACTGCGCCCGGGCGCGCACGTAGGACACGAGCAATGACCCGGTGAGCGCGAGGATGACCAGCATCGGCTCGACAACATGGTGACCCGGCAGCGTGATCGTGAAGTACCAGAGCAACGCGATGTAGGTGAACGACTCCGCGTAGCGGTCGGTGGTGGAGTCGAGGAAGGCGCCGTACCTGTACACCTTGCCGGTGACGCGCGCCACGGCGCCGTCGAGGATGTCGAATGCGCTGGCGAGCAGCAGCAGGATCCCACCGGCGATGAGATACCCGGTGGCGACGAGCACCGCCGAGGCAGCGCAGATCGCCAGCCCGATCAGGGTGAGCGCGTTGGGGGTGAAGCCGAGGAGCCGCAGCGCGGGCACGATCCGCCGCGCCCCGGCCCTAACCCATTCCTGAAACCTGGCGGTGAACACCGGCGGCCACCATGTGCACGCGCGATCGCCCGCGCGCCTCGTCGTACACGTCGAGCACCGAGTCGGCGACGCGATGCCAGTCGTACTGCTGCGCGGTGCGCACCCCGTGCGCGCTCATCGAACGCGCGAGAGCGTCATCGTTGAGCAGCGCTTCGATCGCCTGGGCCAGCACCCGCGGTTGTTTGGGCGGCACCAGCAGACCGTCCTTGCCGCCGCTGATCACCGCGGTGAACCCGGGGATCGCCGAGGCCAGAACCGGGACGCCGCTGGCCATGGCTTCGAGCAGCACGATGCCGAAGCTCTCACCGCCGGTGGCTGGGCTGCAGAAGATGTCTGCGGACGTGTAGAACCTCGGCAGCATCTCATTGCTGATTCGACCCGCGAACCACACGTCGGGGATGCCGAACGAGTCGACCTGGCGCTCATACCCCTCTCGCTGCGGCCCCTCGCCGACAGCCACCAAGCGCACATCCGACCGGCGCCGGCGCAACTGCGCATAGGCCTCGAGGAGGATGCCGAATCCCTTGCGCTGCTCCATACGGCCGACGAAGAGGATCGTCTTGTGGCCGGGGCTGCGCAGCTCGGAAAGAGCTGGATGGTCAGGACAGAAGCGGGTGGTGTCGATCCCGTTGGGCACGATACGGTAGTCGCCTGGGAAGTAGCGGGAGATGAAGTCGCGCGCCGGGACGCTGACTGCGATGCAGGCGTGCAACCGCTTGAAGTACCGACCCAGGAAGGGACGTCCGTAGTAGTAGCCGAGGTTGCGTCGCGCATGGGTGTGGAAGGTGCCGACGTTGGCGCCGCGATGGAAGCGCAGCACGGTGATGGGCAGCGAGGGCACCAGCGGCTCGTGGTAGTGGACGACGTCGAAGTCGCTCTCGTCGAGCAGGGCCCGAACCCGCCGCACGAGGTGGAAGCTGAGCGCGATCCGCGCCACCGAGCCGTTGGACTTCACCGGCACGCTCCGCCCGATGCGCACATAGCCGGGAATGCCGTGGTCGTCGCCGACCTTGCTCGACGGCGCCAGCACGGTCACCGTGTGACCGCGTTCGCGCAGCGTGTCGGCGAGGTGCCTGACGTGCTCGGTCACGCCCCCCGGGTGCATGTAGTCGTATGGCGAGACCAGGCACACCTTCACGTCTTCGGCTCCGGCCAGACCGGGTCGAGCACGTGCCATTGATCCGGGTTCTGACGGATCACCGTCTCGAAGATGGCCAGGATGTCGCGCGCGATGCGCTCCGCCTCCTGCTCACGTGGTGCGTCGGGGTCGTACGTCCTCTCCGGGAAAACCAGCCCCTCCGCGCCCGCCCTGGTCCGTAGGATCGCGATGGGGACCACCGCCGCCCCGCTGCGCATGGCCACCTCGACGACGCCGAGAGGGATCGGTGCGGGCTTGCCGAAGAAGGGGATCCGTGTGCCGGTCCCGCTCAGGTCGCGGTCGATGGCTATGGCGACGCCCCCGCCGCCACGGAGGTGCTTGAAGACCTCACGCATCGCCGCTGCCCCGATCCGCCGCGCGGTTCGGGCATCGCCCTGCAGCATGGCCTCGATGTCGATCGGGATGACCTTGACACCGAGGGCGCCGCGGGCGCCGGCGATGGCCAGGAACAGCTTCTGGGGGCGCAGTTGCTCGGCCAGCAGCGCCAACTCGCCGCCACCCCCGTTCCACGCTGCCAACCCCGCCTCCCAGGCGCCGAAGTGCATGGACACAACCACCACGCCCTTGCCGCGCGCGAGCGCATCGGTGTAGTGATGGAGATCGACCTCGCGAAGGCGGCGGGTGGTGCCGTGCGGATCGAGCGGGATGGCCATGACGTCGACCCAGCTTCGACTGAGATGGCGAACGTTGCGGCGCACCACGGAGTTGAGCCCGCGCTCATCCACATCGGGCAGGACGAGGCGCAGGTTGTCGCGCAGCGCGTCGAACTTGGCCGGCACAGCGGCCAGGAGCACGTCGGCAACCCGATCGGCGAGAACGAAGCTGGCACGGCGGGGAAGCACGCGCACCATCAGCGAGGCGATCCGATACAGGTGGTATGGCAGCATCGGCTCGCGACGCTGCCGCCACCAGAAGAGGCGCGAACGGGCGGGGAGCGTCGACTCCCGGCCCGCGTCGACCATCTTGGGACCCCGACTCAGTCGGCGACGGGTGTGACCGGATGCGCGACCGGTTCGGTCGCGTTCACATGCTTGTGGCTACGCCCATTGCCCCCGGTGTCCGGGACGGCGTCGATGAACTGCTCGGTGAGCTCACGGGCTTGGGAATCCGACACCTGGCGGGGCGGCGACTTCATGAAGTAGCTTGACGGCCCCTCGAGCGAGCCGGTGAGGCCGCGGTCGATGCCGAGCTTGCAGCAGCGCACCGCGTCGATGACCACCCCGGCGCTGTTGGGCGAGTCGTGCACCTCGAGCTTCAACTCCATGTTGAGAGGCACGTCGCCGAAGGACTTTCCCTCGATCCGGATGTACGCCCACTTGCGGTCGTTGAGCCAGGGCACGTAGTCCGACGGGCCGACATGGATGTTGCGCTCGGCCATGGGGTGCTCGAGCTGGGACTGCACCGCGTTGGTCTTGCTGATCTTCTTGCTCTGCAGGCGCTCGCGCTCCAGCATGTTGAGGAAGTCGGTGTTGCCGCCGAAGTTGAGCTGGTACGTGCGGTCGAGGCGGACGCCGCG
>JANWHI010000090.1 GCA_025450495.1 Candidatus Dormiibacter sp.
AGCAGCGGGTCTCCAAGGCGATCGAGGTCCTGTCCAAGGCCAAGCTCGACGATCGTGCCCAGGCGTGGCGCTGAACTTCCTCATCGACACCAGCGTCATCAAGCGAATTGGTCGGGCTGAGGTGCGCGCAGCCGTCGAGCCGTTGGCGACGGCCGGCGAGCTAGGACGTCCGACGATCTGCGACCTCGAGGTCGGGTACTCAGTGCGAACCCAGACGGAGTGGGACGCAATCATCCAAGCACTCGACGCCTTTGTCGAGGTGGAGACCACCGCGACGCACGTTCGGCGAGGGCTTCAGGTTCAGCGCCTCCTCGCGGCCCGCAACCAGCGCGGCCGCAAGATCCCGGATCTCCTCGTCGCCGCAGCCGCCGAAGAGCTCGGCGTCGGGGTGCTCCATTACGACGCCGACTTCGACCTCATCGCGTCGGTCACCGGCCAGCCGTGCAGGTGGGTCGTGCCGGCCGGCACTGTCGACTGACCGCCCGCATGACCGAGAACTTCGTTGACGCGCCCGACGGAGCTCGGTTGGCGGTCACCGTGGAAGGCGACGGGCCACCGCTGCTGCTCATCCCCGGTCTCGGCGCCACGCGGGTTGTCTTCGCGCCGCTGCTGCCGCTGCTGACCCCACACTTTCGCGTCGCCGTGTACGACCAGCGCGGCATCGGCGCGTCGGAGTTCACGGCCGGGCCGTACAGCACCGGGCAGCTGGCGGGCGATGCGTCCGCGGTCCTGGACGGCCTGCACATCGATCGTGCCACCGTGCTGGGCGCGTCCTTCGGTGGCATGGTCGCCCAGGAGCTGGCGGCCGGGTACCCCGACAGGGTGGCGACGCTGGTGCTCGCCGCCAGCGGTCCCGGCTCGGCCCACCTCGTCGAGGAGCCGGGCCCGGCGGCGACCGACGCGCTGCTCGGCAAGGGCGCGCGCAGCCCCGAGGAGGCATACCGAATCGCCTGCACCGTCCTCTACTCGCGGAGCTTCCAGGAGGCCCAGCCCGCGTTCATCGAGGAACAGATCCGTGACCGCGCCACCCGGCCGATCGACGGCCGCGCGTTCCGGGCGCAGTTGGAGGCATCCAGGGCCCACGATGCCTGGGACCGCCTCCCGGCCATCGCGGCGCCGACGCTGGTCATGCACGGCAGCGAGGACGCGGTGATGCCTGTCGCCAACGCGCGGGCGCTGGCCGCGCGCATCCCCGGGGCCACGCTGGTGGTGTTCGACGGCGCCGGCCACCTCTTCTTCCACGAGGAGCCTGAGCGCAGCGCCGCGGTCGTCGACGAGCTCGCGCGCGGAGTCAGCTCTCCGCCGGGCTGACCTCCCCGGCCACCGCGGAGTCCACCGGCGCGTCGTCGTCCTGGTGGGACGGCTCGTCGGCGGCGTGCTCCTCGCCCTCGCCGTTGCCGTTGCCGGCACGCCGCCGGTTGGCCTCGAGGACAGCCGCGATCTGCGCCGGCGCCGTCGCTGTCGCAGTGGTCTCGCGGATCACGGTCACCTTGATCATCCCCGGGTACTGCATCTCGTTCTCGATCTCGTGGGCGATCTGCGCGCTCAGCTCGGGAACCTGCGCATCCTTGACCTGCTTGGCGCGGACGAAGATGCGAACCTCCCGGCCGGCCTGCAGCGGAAAGGCACGTTCGACCCCCGAATGGCGGGTGGCGATCGTCTGCAGTTGCTCGAGCCGCGCCAGGTACGTCGCCAGCGTGTCGCGCCGCGCGCCCGGTCGCGACGCGCTGATGGCATCGGCGCAGATGGTCAGCATGGCCAGATCGGTGGTCGGCTCCTCGTCGAAATGGTGTGCCTTGACAGCGTGGATGATCCCGGGGTCGGCACCGAGAACGCGGAGCAGCTCGCCGCCGATGATGGCGTGCGACCCCTCGACGTCGTGGTCGACCGACTTGCCGATGTCGTGCAGCATCCCGGCATCGCGGGCGATGGTCTGCGACATCCCCAGCTCGGCGGCGAGCACGCCGCAGATGTGGCCGGTCTCCTCGCAGTGGAGCAGCGCGTTCTGGCCATACGAGAAGCGGTAGTGCAGGGTGCCGATGAGCTCGGCAAGCTCTGGCCGTCCGTCCATCTGCATCTCCCACAGCGCCTGCTCGCCGAGCTGGCGCACCCGGCCGGACAGAGACCCGCGGGTGCGCAGCAGAAGCGGCGGGACGTCGGCCGCCTGGAGCTTGCGGTCGATCACCTCGAGAGCGGCCTGCCTGGCCACCTCGCGGCCGATCGGGTCCATGCCACGGAGGGTCGCCTGGGCGCGGTCCTCGTCGACGCCAAGCTCCATGCCCGTGTCATCGGCGATCACCGAAAGCGCGCTGAGCAGGCGCTCGCGAGAGCTCTCGTCGAGCTCCTGTAGTGAGACCGGCGCGGGTCGTGGCGCGCCGTCGGCGTGACCGCTGAGCTGGCGTTCCATGGCCTCGACGATCAGTGTCCGCGCCGCCGGCCCGGCATCGTCGACGCGCTCGGCGACGGCGGCATCGACTCGAGGCTGGTGCTCGGCGGCGAGCTCGTTGTCGACCCGCTCGAGAACGGTGCGCGTGGCCGTCTGGCGGTCGATGTCAGCCGCCCGCGCCACCGCCGCCACGCTCTCGGCGCGCATCGCGGCGACAGACGCGATCCGCTCGTCGATCTCCTCACGCCGCTTCTTGTGCAGGTGACGGCGCTCATCGAAGATGGCGCGGCGGTCGCGGTGGGTGCGCTCTCGCTCTTCGAGGAGCGCGTCGCCTGCCTCCACCGCCTGGTGGCGGGCGAGCACCTCCTCACGTACGGCCTCGCGCGCTGCCAGGGCCTCGTTGCGGGCCTGGGCCACGAGCCGCTCGGCCTCCACCCGCGCCTTCGCAGCCGCGGCCGGGTCACCGGTCTGGAGCGCGCCGGGGCGGCGGGCAGCCCCGCCCGGCCGCCGGGCGCGGGCGATCGCAGCGGCGCCGGCAGCGAGCGCGAGGGCGGCGGCGACGATGAAGACGGCGGCCACCGGGCGAGTGTACGGGCCGGGTGCCTCGCCGGCCGCCCGGGGCGCTCAGCCGCCCGGCGGCGGGCCGAAGGGGTCGCCCACCTCGGTGACCAGGCCACGCGAGAAGAGGAGCGCCGCTGGCGGCAGGGTGCGCCGGTGATCCCAGACCAGGGCCATGGTCCGTGCGATCGGCGGGTCGCGCAGTGGGATCACCACCACCTGGGCCGACGGCGCCGGCAGCGGCATCGGCATCAGCGTGATGCCCAGGCCCGCCTCGACCAGCCCCTGGACGATGCTGAAGTCGTCGCCCTCGTAGGCGACCTTGGTGGTCAGCCCCTGGGCGGCGAAGGCGTCGTCGATGACCTTGCGCAGCCCGCTGCGCGAGCGGGGCAGGATCAGCGGCTCGTCGGCGAGGTCGGTCAGCGCGCAGGAGGTGCGGCCGGTCAGCCGGTGACCGACCGGCACCACCACCGCCACCCGCTCCCTGAAGAGCGGCACCATCTCCAGGTCAGGGGTGTTGACCGGCGGGGGCCCGAGGATGCCGAGGTCGAAGTCGCCGGCCAGCACCCCGCTGGCCACCTCGGCCGGTGTGCCCTCCTCGAGGGTGAAGCGCACCCCTGGGTGGGCGCGGAGGAAGCGGGCCAGCCGCTCCGGCAGCCAGCGGGCTCCCACCGTATGAAGGAATCCGACGCGAACCTCGCCCGACTCCGCCGAGACGGCGCCCTCGGCGTCGGCCACGGCCTCGCGCAGGTCGGCGAGCAGACGTTCGGCCCGGCCCACGAATCGTTTCCCAGCCTGCGTGAGACGTATGGAGCGTCCGATGCGTTCGAAGAGGGGAACCCCGATCTCCTGCTCGAGGCGCGCGATCTTCCGGCTGACCGTCGACGGATCTGCCTGCAGCGCTTCGGACGCCCTGCCCAGATGCTCCACCCGGGCGACCTCGATGAAGGTTCGCAGGCTGTCGGCATTGATGCGATCCATGCAACAATCTGACCCGAAATGTGCTCTTGATGTCAATGGCGCGCCGGGATACCCTTGGATCACGTGGTGACCCGAATGTCGACAATCCCCCTGTCAGCAATCGAGGCATCGACCCAAGGAGATTTGAGTTGCTGATCGAGAACGCGACCCAAGAGGTGCATGACGCGCGCAAGCGCCATCACCGGGAAATGGTCGAGCGTACCCGCCTTCGCAGGCTGGTCGAACGCGTCGACGAGGTGATCAGCGCCTGCGAGGAGATCCACCTCCAGAGCATCAAGGAGACGCCCGCAGACCTGAAGGCGCGAGCGCAGGATGTGTTCGCGTTCGCGCGCAGTGCGGTGTCCAAGACCGGTGACCGCGAGGCACTGGCGATCGTCGAGGAGGCCATCGGCCGGCGCCAGGTCAAGATCACCGAGATCATGGACATCCTCTGGACCATCCAGGAGATCGTCTTCGACCTCATGCTGCCGTGGCGCACCGAGCTGCCCGAGGACGTCGAGCCCGAGGGGCCGATCACCGGCGCCCCGGATTGGAGGCGCTGGACGGCGGTCGCCTGATCGGCCCCGCGGGTCAGCCCTCCTCGGCGCTGCGGCCCTCGTCGCACACCGTGCGGTACTCGCAGCGTGGGCACTGCCACGTCGACGGGTGCGGCGGGAAGAGGCCGTCGCGCCATGCGGTGGCCATGTCGCGCGCGGTGACCGAGAGGTATCGGTACGAGGTGTCGAGCTGCTCACGCGTGAAGGAGATCCGCGTCACCTCCGCGGTCTGGAGGTGATGCAGCTCCACCGCGACCTGGTCGGTGCGGTCCCTGCGTGACAGTGCCACCGCGTAGGCACGCACCTGGATGTCCTTGCGCAGCCGTTCCTGGTCGCGCGGTGGTCCGGTCTTGTAGTCGACGACGGTGACAGCGCCGCTGGCGCTGGAGTCGAGCCGGTCCCAACGGCCGTGCACGTCAGCATGGTCCAGCGCAAGGCTGAACGTCTGCTCGACGGCGTCGACCGACGCGGTGCTCCAGGCATCCGTGGCCGCGTACCTGCGCAGTTGCTGCTCGCCGAGCAGGCGCAGCTCCGGATTGCTCCCCTTGGGTCCGCGCGCCGCCGCCCAGGCGTCGTTCCAGATCGCCGCCACCGTGTCGGCGGTCACCGTCTCGCCGGCGTTGCGGCGCATCGCAGCGTTCTGCAGCACCGCGTGGATCAGGGTGCCGTACCAGCTCTGCAGCGTCTCCCGCACCGGCATGTGATAGCGGCGACGGTATTCGAACCGGCGCGGGCACTGCTTGAAGACACGCATGTCAGAAACTCCGAGGGCGAGGCGATCCGCCGAGGCGCGGCCTGCGGCGCGCGCGGGCCGCGGCTGGAGCGGTGCGGCGCGAGCAACCTCACGGTTGCGCACGGACTCGCCGGCGGCGACGGGCGCGAGGAAGGGAGAGGGGCTCTCATCCTTGAAGCTCTGCGGATAGCGCCGGGCCCGCGACAGCACCAGGCGATCGCGAGCGCGGGTCGCGGCAACGTAGAACAACCGGCGCTCCTCGTCGATGACCGCGTCGCCGGGTGGCGGCAGCTCGGGCACGAGCGCGCCGGGCAGCGTCAGCTGCGATCGTGCCGTCCCCGCGCGCCCCGGCCAGCGCGCCTCGACACAGCTGGAGATGATCACCACCGGCCATTCCAGTCCCTTGGCCGCATGGGCGGTGAGCAGGACCACGCCGTCGCCGCCCGCGTCGATGCCGGCGAGCTCGTCGGCGTGGCGGCTGTTGCGGAGCACGTCGAGGTAATGCAGCGCGGTGGTCAGACGCCGGTCGTCGCTCCAGTCGGCGAAGGCTTCCAGCAGCTCGCCGAACTTGTTGAGGTTGGCCCCCGTCTGCATGCGGGCCAGCTCTGCCTGGAGATCGAGGAGGCCGAGGAAGTCGCTCCGTTCCAGCGCCAGGTAGAAGATCTCGCGGACGTCCTCGCGTGCGCTGAGCGCGTGGAGGGCCTCGATGTCGGCGATGCAGCGCGCCGCCCCTGCGGAGTCGTGCGCGTCGAGGTCACAGGCATCCGCGGCCCGGATCACCTCGAGCATGGCAAGGTCGTGATCGCTGCACCACCGCACCAGCGCCAGCCGGCCGTGGTTGCTGACCTTCCACGACGGCATCTGCAGACAGCGCAGCAGAGCCTGCGAGTCGGACGGGTCGGCGGCGGCGCCGAGCAGCGCCAGGATGTCCTTGATCTCCGGCTGGGTGAAGAAGCCGCGACCTCCCTGCACCTGGTAGGGGACGCCAAGCTCGCGCAGCGCGCCGATGGCCGCCCGCATGTCCGCGTGGCGACGGAAGAGCCAGGCGATGTCCGCGGCGCCCACGCCGGCGTCGATGAGCAGGCGGCACTCCGAGGCCACGCCGAGCACCTCACTGCGTTCGTCGGCCGCCTCCCACAGCTCCACCGCATCGCCGTGACCACGATCCGCCAGCAGCGTCTTGGCGATGCGCGACGCGGGGTCGGCGGCCCCGATGATCGACTGCGAGGCGATGACAATCGGGGCAGTGCTGCGGTAGTTGTGCGACAGCGTGACCCGGGCATGTTCGGGGTAGGTGCGCGAGAACCGATCCAGGTTGGCGAGGCTGGCGCCGCGGAATTTGTAGATCGCCTGGTCGTCGTCGGCCACCACGAGGATGTTGCGATGGGACGCGACCAGGGTTTCGACCAGACGCGCCTGCGCGTAGTTGGTGTCCTGGTACTCGTCGACCATGACGTACTCGATGGCATCGCAGATCGCGTG
>JANWHI010000091.1 GCA_025450495.1 Candidatus Dormiibacter sp.
CGAGCGCCGCGATCGCCTGCGCGCCGCCCGCCGCGTGCACCTCGGTGACGCCGAGGAGGTGGGCGGCGGCCGCCACCAACGGGTGGACGCCCCCGCGCTGTGTCGGAGGGCTGCAGAGCGCGATCGACTCCACGCCGGCGACCTGGGCCGGGATGACGCTCATCAGGACTGTGCTCGGGTAGGCCGCGCGGCCGCCGGGCACGTAGCAGCCCACCCGCCGCAGCGACTCGGGGCGCAGGCAGAGCGACGGCTCACCGCGCGGACGCGTGTCCACCTGCAGCTCATGGAACCAGCGGATCCGCTGCGCCGCCGCGGTCAGGGCGTTCTGCAGCGCGTGGTCGAGGCCGTCCCAGCATTGCGCCATCACGTCCACGCTGACCCGGGTGCCGGCCACCTCGACACCGTCGATGCGCCGGGTCCAGTCGGCCAGCGCCGCATCGCCAGCGTTGCGGACGTCGTCGACGATGGCGCGCACCGCGTCGACCGCCGAGATCTCGCGACCGAAGAGCGTGCGCAGGCGCGCCGTCGTGGCTGCGTCGGCCTCGGGGATGGTGAAGCGGCGCAGCCAGTCCCGGCCGGCGCGCCATTGTGCAGCGCTGAGGGTTGGCAACGTGGTCATCGCCCGCGTGCCTCGACGGTGCGTCGCAGAGCTGTGGCAAGCTCGGTGATCGCGGCGCTCCGTGTCTTCATCGACGCCACGTTGACAACCAGCCGCGCTGTCGACGCGGCGATGGTGGCGATCTCGGCCAACCGGTTGGCGCGCAGGGTGGATCCGGTGGCCACCACGTCGATGTTGCCGTCGGCGAGGCCGGCCGACGGGGCCAGCTCGACCGAGCCGTGCAGCTTGATCAGCTCGGCGCCATCACCCCTGGTGGCGAACCAGCGCCGCGCTGCGTTGGGGTACTTGGTGGCCACGCGCAGAGGCGCGGGCCAGTCGCCGGTGGCCAGCGGTGACTCCTCCGGGGCGGCGAAGACCAGCCGGCAGCCGCCAAAGTGCAGGTCGGCGATCTCGTAGAGGTCGCGCCCGGACTCCCAGAGCACGTCCTTGCCGACGATGCCGCAGTCGCAGGCGCCCATCTCGACGTACACGGGGACATCGGTGGGCCGCACGGTGATCACCTCGTGCTCCCTAGCCCGGAGCTGCAGCCGGCGCTCGAAGGAGTCGGGCCGCAGCTCGGGAGCGACGCCGGATGCGCGCAGCAGCTCGCAGGCACCATCGAGCAGGACGCCGGTGGGGACGGCGATGCGCAGGCCACTGCGCCGCGGCGCTGCGGCGGCCGAGAGCAGCTCGGCCCGCCGCGCCACCGCATCGTGACAGCGGTCGACGTGCACCACGAAGCCCGTCGACGGCTGGGCCAGGCCGAATCGTTCGAGGAGGGTGTCGTACCGACCGCCGGAGCCAAGTGGGAAGCCGAGGTCGCCGCTGAACAGCTCGAAGGTGGGGCCGGTGTAGTAGTTCCAGTCACGCACCGCCCCGAGGTCGAGCTGGACGCGATCGTGCAGCCCGCGGGCGCGGAGCAGCTCCCACAGCTGCGCGAGCTCGTCGAGCGCGCGCAGTGGACCTTCAGCCTCGAGCCCCCGGCGTGCCTGGTCGAGAAGCTCGGGGCCACCGCGCAGGGCGGGGAAGCGCAGCAGCAGCGCGTGCTCCGCCGCCCCGGCGGGGGTTCCCGCCAGCAGCGCCTCGACACCCACGAGGTCGCGCCCCGCCAACGCGGCACGCACGGCGAGGGTGGCGGTGGTGTCCAGGCCAGCGCCGGCGAGCAGCGCAGGAAGGAAGCCGGCGTGGCCGACGTCAACCTGGATCCCGGGCACCCCGGCGCTGTCCAATGCGGCCATGGCCACGGCCATGCACTCGGCGTCAGCGCTCAGCTCGGCATCGCCGACAAGCTCGCAGCCGGCCTGCATGGCTTCGCGTCGTCGCCCACCGAGCAGCGCACGGTTGCGCATCACCGGCCCGGCGTAGCACAACCGCATCGGGAAGGGCCCGCGGCGGAGCTGCGTGGCCACCGTCCGGGCCACGCTGACGGTGCGTTCCCCCACCAGGGCGAGCAGTCGGCCGTCGGCGTCCATGAACCGGAAGAGCTGGTCGGGTGCCTCGCCTCCGAGGCCGCGGTCCACGGTGTCCGCGTACTCCGCGATGGGCGTGTCGATGAGGTCGAAGCCAGCAGACTCAAAGGTGGCCACCAGCGCGGCGCTCAGCGCACGGCGCGCCGAGGCGGCGCCGGGCAGCCAGTCGCTGAAACCGCCTGGTCGTGCGGCAGCACCGGTGGGGTTCATCCGCGACAGTGTAGGGATGACCCTTGCACGGGCCTCACCGCAGCGCGGCGAGCAGCGCATCGTTCTCCGCCACGCTGCCGACGGTGATGCGCAGGATGGCTGTCTGGGCTGTGCCCAGGCAGCGCACCAGCACCCGTCTCTGACGCAGACGCTGGGCCACCGCAGCTGCGGTCTCGCCCACGGGCCGGCCGGCAACGAAGTTGGCGTGCGACGGCGTCAACTGCCAGCCGAGCTCGTTGAGCGCCGCGGTGAGCCGGTGGCGCTCGTCGACGACGGCGTCGACGAGCGCCCGGTGGTGCACGACGTCATCGAGCGCCGCCCGCGCCCCGGCGATGGCGCAGCGGTCCACCGGGTACGACTCGGCCACCGCGTTGAGGTCATCGATCAGGTCGGCCGCGCCCACCGCGTAGCCGACTCGAAGCCCGGCGAGCGCGTATGCCTTCGAGAAGGTGCGCAGCACCAGCCACGTCGGGTGGTCGGCCAGCAGGGGGATGCATGACCGCGGGGCGAAGTCGCAGTACGCCTCGTCGATGACCACCACGCCGGTCGCGTCGCGCAGCCGGCTCTCCAGCTCCGCCGGGTCGACCCAGGTGCCCGTTGGCGTGTTGGGGTTGACGATGAAGCGAAGCGGCGCGTCGATGGCGGCGAACTCATCGGGCACCTCGCCACCGGGCGGCAGCGCCACCGGGTGGGGTGTTGCGCCGTGGATCCTTGCCGCCACCGGCAGAAGAGAGTAGGTGGGATCGGTGACCACCAGCCTCGCGCCCGGTTCGCAGAAGGCACGAATGCAGGAGTCGATGAGCCCGTCGGCGCCGTTGCCGACCGCGACGCTGGATGGGTCGACGCCGTGGTGCGCGGCGAGCGCTGAGCGCAGCGGTTCGCCGTGCGGGTCCGGGTAGCGGTTGAGCTCATGCGCGGCGCCACCGATCGCGGCTGCGACGTGGGGCGACGGCGGCAGCGGCGACTCGTTGGTGTTGAGCTTGATCCAGCCCTCGCCATCAGGCGGTTGCTCGCCCGGGACGTAGCCGAATTGCTCACCGAGCGAGCGGCGGCGCAGCTGGGACATCGGGGCAGTCTACGAACTGCGGCGGGCTGCGCCGATGTCCCGACCCGGGGCGTGGACCCGTGGTACCGTGCCCGCGCTCATGAACCCAACCGTTCCTCTGGTCGTGGTCGCGACCGCCTGCGCGGCAGTCACCAGCGGCTGCGGCTCGTCGACATCCGCGGCGCCGACACCCGCCACCGCCCTGGCCTCGGCCGGAGCGCCCAGCGCCGCCGCCGCCGCGCCGACCCCCCCGGACGCATGCGTCGTGGGCGCATGGAAGGCGAGCTTCTCGATGACCGTGTTCCCCGACGATGCCACGCGGGTCAACCTCAGCGGTGGCGCCGGCGAGGTGCTCACGCTCAACTCGGACGGGAGCTTCCTCGAGGACCTGGGCGGCGTCCGGCCGCTGATCGGGTCGGCCGATGGCCATCAGTACTCGCTGACCGGCAGCGGCAGCGCCGCCGGCCACTTCACCACCAGGGGCGGCATGATCACCTACACCTATGACCAGGGGTGGCGGCTGGTGATCACGCTCACCAAGGACGGGACGGCAAACCCCGTGGTACAGCCGCCGATCGCTCAGACCGACTCGTACTCGTGCACGTACGGCGCTTCGCTGTCGACGGTCGCTTCCGGCGGCGGTTCCACCCAGTACGTGCCCAGCAGCTGACCGGGACGCTTCCGCAGATGGCCCGCTCGCACGTCAGCCCGCGCATGCAGCGGGTGACGCTGACCGTCGGTGGCCTGCTCATCGCTGCGGTGATGGCCGCCATCCTGCCCTTGATCGTGCGGCGGGTCGGCGACGCGGACTACTGGTGGCACATCGTCACCGCGCGCTGGATCCTCGACCACCACGCGCTGCCGGCGCACGACCTCTTCACCTACACCGTCCCCGACCACGCGTGGACGGATCACGAATATCTCTCCGAGCTGCTGATGTACGGCCTCGGCCGCATCGGTGGCCAGCTCGCCGTCAGCGTCGGGCTCGGCGCGGTGACCTGGGCCGGGTTCTGGCTGATCCTCAAACGGATCAACCTGTCCGCGCAGCCGTTCATCGCCACCGCGGTCGCCCTAGCCCTGGGGGCGGTGGCCGGGGTCGCGGTCTGGGGCCCGCGGCCACAGATGATCACGTTCGCGTTCATCTGCCTCGAGCTGTATCTCATCGAGCGTTTTCTCGCCGGCCGCAGTCGCGCGCTGTATGCCATGCCCGCGGTCCTGCTGGTGTGGGCCAACTTCCACGGCGGCTTCGTCATCGCCTTCCTCTTCCTCGGCATCGCGGTGCTGGTCGAAGCTGCTCGCTGGCTCTTCGACCGCAACGACACCGCCGCGCGTGTCGCCGCGGTTCGCCTCGCCGTCATCTCCGTGGCGTCGGCGGTCGCCGGGCTCGCCAACCCGCACGGCATCGCGCTCTACGCGTACTCCTGGCGGACCCAGACGAGCGCGGTGCAGCAGGCGTTCATCACCGAATGGCAGTCCCCGGACTTCCACAGCCTGTCGATGCGCGGGCTCGAGGCGATGATGGTCCTGCTGGTCATCGGCCTGGCGTTCCGGCGCGGGCGGGTCACGGCGTTCCAGGTGCTGGTCGCTGTCGCGGGCCTGGTGCTCGCCCTGCAGTCGGTCCGGCACATCGCGGTCTTCGTCGCCGCGGCCACACCCCTGCTCGCCTGGTCGTGGGGTCCGGTTCTCGCCGATCTTGGCCGGCGCCGCCGCGGGCCGGCATTGCGCGCCGCGCTGCAGCCACAGCGCGCGCTCGCCGGCGCGGCGCTGTTCGCGGGCGCGGTCGCCGTCGCCGCGCTGGTGACGCTGCGGGTGCTTCTCGGCCACCAGGCCGCCAGCACAGTGGAGAACTTCCCGTCCAGGGCGGCCGACTACCTCGACAGCCATCCGATGGTGGGCACCCGCATGTTCAGCGACTACGGGTGGGGCGGCTACATGATCTACCGCTTCTATCCCGACCCCAACCGTCGTGTGTTCATCTTCGGTGAGGCCGACCTGATGGGCGACACGATCATGAACGAGTACGCCGACGTGGTCGGGGTCAAGAGCGACTGGCTCGACATCCTCAACAGGCACAACGTCGATTACGTGGTCTACGACACCAACACCGCGTTGACGTCGGCACTGGCCACCCAACCCAACTGGCACCAGGTGTACGCGGACAGCTTCGCGGTCGTCTTCGTCCGCGGCTGACGGCGCGATTCACAGCGCGCGCTCAGGCCGCCATGACCCCGGTCGGCCTGGTTCAGGAGCTGATGATCACCGGGGTTCCGTCCGCGGTCCACTGGTAGGCCCACTGCATCACCGGGGTGGGCACATGGACGCAGCCGTGGCTGGCCGCCGACGGGTTGTCCTCGCTGCCCGGTCCGTAGGCACCGGACGACTCCCAGGGCGCGTCGTGGATGAAATAGCCGCCGCCGGCGAACTCCATGACCCAGCTGACCCAGCTCGGGTAGTAGTAGAAGGGCGAGCTCTTCGGCCAGGGGGAGATGAACTGGAAGGGTGACTGCTTGTTGAAGATGTGGAAGGTGCCGCTCGGGGTGCGAAGCTGTGGCCGGCCCGTGCTGACCG
>JANWHI010000092.1 GCA_025450495.1 Candidatus Dormiibacter sp.
AAGTACTGGGGACTCCCCAAGGGCCACCTCGAGACTGGCGAGACCGCACCGGAGGCGGCGCTGCGCGAGATCTCCGAGGAGTGCGGCATCCCCGTGGATGCCCTCTCAATCGTTGCCGAGCTGCCGCCGGCAGAGTACGTCTATCGCCGTGGCGGCAGGCTCATCTTCAAGCTGGTGCAACACTTCCTGGTGATCGTCCCCGCTGGAACAGGGCTGGTGCCTCAGCCCTCGGAGATCGACGAGGCGGTGTGGCTCACCTTCGAAGCAGCGACCGAGAAGGCCAGCTTTGCCGACACCCGCACGGCGCTGAGTGCTGCGCGAGCAGTGCTCGACAGCGCGGTTCGCTGACACCGCGCGGCCTACAATCTGCCGACGTGCAACTCTTCGACACAGCGACCCGCACGGTCAAAGAGCTGACCTCGCGCAACGGTCGCTTCGGGATGTACACCTGCGGGATCACGCCCTACGACGGCGGGCACGTGGGACACGCCTTCACCTATCACACGTTCGACCTGATCACGCGCCGGCTGCGCTCCCAGGGGATCACCGTGCGCAGCGTGCGCAACGTCACCGATGTCGACGACGACATCCTCCGTGTCGCGCGCGAGCGCGGCGAGGACTTCCGCATCCTGGCGGACGTGGAGACGCGCCGCTTCGACGCCGACATGCTCGACCTCGGTCTGATGCGCGTCGACGCATCCCCGCGCGCCACCACAAGGGTGCACCGGATGGTGCAGTGGATCCTGCGCCTGGTGGAGTGCGGCGCCGCCTACGACAACCAGGGATGGGTGTACTTCGATGTCGATCGGTTTCCCGAGTACGGATCCCTGAGTCGCCTCGATGTGACCGCGATGCTGGAGCTGTCGCGACAGCGCGGGGCCGACCCGGACGATCCGCGCAAGCGCAATCCTCTCGACTTCGTCCTCTGGCAGCCGTCGGCGGTGGGAGAGCCGAGCTGGCCGTCGCCGTGGAGCATGGGGCGCCCCGGCTGGCACATCGAGTGCACTGTGCTGTCCGCCACCGAGCTGACTCTGCCGATGGACCTCCACGGTGGCGGCGATGACCTGATCTTCCCGCACCACGAGTGCGAGCTCGCGCAGGCCGTGGCCGCAGGGGTGCCCGCCTTCTCACGCCATTGGGCGCACGTCGCCATGGTGGGATACCACGGGGAGAAGATGAGCAAATCGCTGGGCAACATCGTGTTCGTGCGCGACCTGCTCTCCTCGACGCCGAGCGGCGCGGTCCGGCTGATGCTGTGTGCACACCATCACCGCAGCGCCTGGGAGTACAACGACGGTGAGCTCGCCAGTGCACAGGTCCGCTGGCGCGACTACCAATCGGCGATGAGCAGCGAGCTGCGCTTCACCAACACGGATGCGCAAGCCGTGTACGACGACTTCATCGCCCGCATCGACGACGACCTCGACACACCCGGTGCGCTGGCGATCCTCGACGAGGTCGCCGCCAGGCCGGCGGTCGAGCACGGCGCCAGCGTGACCGCCGCGCAGGTGATGAAGCCGCTGCTGACGATGCTGGGCGTCCGCCTCGACTGACGGTGGCTACACCGTCGTCCTGCTGCGGTCGGCCTCCTCGTCGGCGCGCTGTTGCGTGATCTCACCGGCGACGTGGGTGAGGAAGAACTGCCGGAAGAGCTCGCGTTGCTCCGCGTCGACCTGGCTGGTCACCTCGACCTTGGCACGCCGCCGGGTCACCCAGGGCGGCACCCCACGCGCCACCACGTACGTGCCCACGCGCGCCTCGACGAGAGCGTCATCGGTGTCCGCAGCAACCTGGAGGCTCACCTTGAGGCTGACACCTGTGGTCTCGATCAGCTTCCAGCTCCGCTCCCAGCGCCGGCGCCGGTGCGCGTCGAAGATGACGATGACGTCCTCCTCGGTCTTGACGGTCTCGCTGTCGCGCGCCGTGCTGGTGAGCATCGCGACGATCCCATCGCTGATCGCGTCGGCCACCCACTCGACCAGCGATGCTCCGCGGTTCTCCAGCTCGGGGAGAGACCGTGACGCCGCCTCGGCGCCGAGCGCGGTGATGGTGCTGGCGTGCCGGCGGCAGTACACGACGCCACCCACCATCGACCGGTGCTCCGGGCAGAAGGCCGCGGTGCATCGTTGCCCGCGGCGATCGCGGTACGGGCAGGTGATCGCCGTGTTCCTGCCACAGCCACGCTCGGAGCACGGCAGCGTGCCCGTGGGGTTGGCGAACTCGTGAGGGTGGTGTCGGAATAGGGGGGGCATAAGGGCGCGCCGCTGGCGCAGCCTGATCCTACCCTGAGGCCTGTGACGGACCAGCCACGATTTCGTGTTGCAACGCCCGCGACAGCCGGCGCACGTCATCCATGAGAGCGCTGAACTGGTCGAAGGTGAGCGACTGAGGTCCGTCGCTGAGGGCGTCGTCGGGTGAGGGGTGCACCTCGATGAGCAGGCCGTCGGCGCCGGCGGCCACCGCTGCCAGCGCCATCGAGGGCACCAGGTGGCGGTGTCCGGTGGCATGCGACGGGTCGACGATCACGGGCAGGTGGGACAGCTCCCTGACGACTGGGACCGCCGACAGGTCGAGAGTGTTCCTCGTCGCCGTCTCAAAGGTGCGGATACCGCGTTCACAGAGCACGACGTCAGGGTTGCCGTGGCCCACCACGTACTCCGCGCTGAGCAGCCACTCCTCGATGGTGTTGCTGAGACCGCGCTTGAGCAGGACGGGCTTGCCGGCTTCGCCGACAGCCTCGAGCAGGCTGAAGTTCTGCGCATTGCGCGTTCCCACCTGGAGCATGTCGGCCGCCTCGGCCACTGCCTCGACGTCTCCCGGGGTGAGCACCTCGGTCACCACCGGCAGGCCGGTGAGCTCACGCGCGCGCCGCAGGTATTCGAGTCCCGGAGCACCAAGTCCACGAAACGAGTACGGCGAGCTGCGCGGCTTGTAGGCACCGCCGCGGAGCATATTGGCCCCGGCGGACCTGACCCGCCGAGCGGTGTCGACGAGCTGCTGCTCGCTCTCCACCGCGCATGGACCCGCCGCAACCGCGAACGCCCCGTCGCCGATGGGCACGTCGCCGACACGCACGACCGACGAGTCGGGATGCCATTCGCGTCCCACCAGCTTGTATGGCTTGCTGACCGGGATGGCGTCGAGCACCCCTGGAAGCGCCACCACGGCATCGCGAATCGTTGCCGGGTTGGTGCCGAGCACGCCGATGGCCAATCGGTCGGCCCCGGGAAGCTCGATGGGCTGGTAGCCGCGATCGCGCACGTGAGCCATCACGTTGGCGACCTCCTCCTCGGTCGCCTGCGCGCTCATCATGATCAGCACGCGCCGATCCTGCCAGAAAACCTCAGGACGGCGACCATCTCCACGCGGTCAGCACCGCCTCGAGGCCGGTCAGCTGGCGGCTGAAGGCGAACTGGGACGTGTTGAGGACGATGTGATAGGTGCTCGCACCGTGGTTCACCATCATGTCGCGGCTCTCGCCGGGAGTTCCCTGGATGGCGCGTTCGTAGGTGAGGAACTGGCCGGTGGCTCCGTCGAGAACGAACTGCTGTATCGCGCTGAGGTTGGTGGCACCGTCATCGACGACGCTGTTCAGGTAGCCGATCACCTGGTCGTCCGGCACCGGCTGCGCAAGCACCACGACATTGATGTTGGCGCGCACGTCGTTGAGGTTCGGTTGTGGCTGTCCGGGCGGCCCCTGTTCGACGAGGTACGCCACATGGCCGGCCGCGCTCAGCTTCTCCACCTCGGCCGGATTGGCGATGGTGTCGGTCCATCCCGGCGGAACCACGGTGGTGAACGTCCCGGCCCTGATCGACGTGGCCGATGTGCTCGGCGGCGCCGTACCCGGGAGGGTCGCACCGCTGCCACACGCGGGCAGCGCGCAGCACAGGAGGCACAGGACAAACCGACGACGGACGCGGATCAGGAAGCGACCTCACGCTGGTGGTGGCACCGACGCGGCCAGTCTAGTGCGCGCGGTCGCGCGCCTCGGCCCTGTGCGAACGCGCCCGCCTGACACCTCGCGGCACAATCGCGTCGTGACGCAGTTGACGGTGGGCCGGGTGGGACCGACGGAAGCAGGCGCGCTGGCGCGGTTGCTCAACTCCGACCTGGTCCACAACGTGTATCTCCGCAGTGAGCTGCGCCTGGTCGGCACCGCCGCGCCATGGTGGTGTGTGTCCGACGGCACCGAGCTGCGTGCCGCCGTGCTGGCGGGCTCTCTGACGGTCCCGTACCTGCCGGACACCGCCGACGCACCACGGCTCGCCGAGGCCACCCGGGCGCACACACCCCCGCACCTCATGGTCGGGCCGAGCGACGCGGTGCGGGCCCTGCACGCCTGCACCGAGCACCGCCGTCCGGCTCGCGAGATCCGCGACCCGCAGCCCGTCATGGTGATCGACCGCCGCCGTTTGCGGGTTCTCCCGCCGGCGCCACTGCGGGCGACGACCCGTAAGGATGTCGACATGCTGGCCACCGCGGCGGGCATGATGCACCGCGAGGAGATGAGCGGCGACAGTGCGCCCCCTGACCGCAGCGCGTGGCGGGCGCGCATGACCCAGCTCGTCGACCGCGGCTGGAGCTGGGCGTGGATCGAGAGGGGAGAGGTGGTCTTCAAAGCGGAGCTGAGCGCATGGACCCCGGAGGTGGTCCAGGTCCAGGGCGTGTTCACCGCGCCGGCTCGGCGCGGGCGGGGGGTGGCCACCGCAGGCATGGCCGCCCTCTGCTCGATGCTCCTGGAAGCCGTGCCGCTGGTGAGCCTCTACGTCAACGGCTACAACGAAGCCGCCCTTCGCGTGTACCGCCGGGTCGGTTTCGAGAACAGCGGCAACTTCGCCACCGTCATGTACTGAGGGGCTCGGCGGCATGATCAAGGCCAGCGCGGCAGCGACACTCCCGGTCTCGGCCCGGCACGCCTTTGCGGTGGTCAGCGACATCTCCAACGCCGACTGGTTGCCCGCGGTGCGTGGAGTGCGGCACGTTGGCGGGCCCCGGCAGGCGGTGGGCGAGCGCTTCGAGGTGGAGGCCGGTCTGGTGGGCCGCCACCTGCGCGGCATCCTCCTCGTCCAGGAGGTGGACCCTCCCAAGCGCATGGTGCTGGTGCTCGAAGAGGGCCTGGACCTGACCATCACCATCGACGTCAAACCCGCCCGCGGGGGTTGCGAGCTACGCGTCGAAGCGCGCTACTCGGTCGGCGGCGCTTTCGGTGGGGCGGTGGAACGGGCCAGCCAGCCGGCGGCGCGTCGTGAGGTGGCGCGCGCGGTGGAGCAGCTGGCCGCTCGCTTCGGTCGCGACGACGAGCTGGCGGCGCAGTAGGCGTGGGCACACCGTTTCCCGACGACACCGCGCTGGACGCCATCGCCGCCCAGGTCCGCGCGCTGGCTCCCCTGGCCGACGAGGA
>JANWHI010000093.1 GCA_025450495.1 Candidatus Dormiibacter sp.
ATGGTCCAGCCCGGGTAGCTGCCGTTGGTCTGCGCCGGGCCGCTGTCGCCGGCGTAGAAGTACAGCGCCAGGCCGTTGTCGGTGACCTGCGTCCTGCCGTCGCCCCGCACCAACGATCCAAGGTGTCCGCTGACACCCGATCCCGCCATCGGTGTGGTTCCTGCGGCGACGGTCAGCGGCGGCCACTCGCTGGCGCACCCGCCGTTGCACATGGTCGTTCCGCTGCCCGCGCTGTCGGAGTTGAACGTGTACAGGGTCCTGCCGTTGGACGCGGCCACCACCGCCTTTCCCATCGACGTTGTGGCCGACGTGACCACCACACTGGTCATGCGCGTAGGCACGGTGGCTGACGGCATCGGCGGCGCTGTGCGTGGCGGCGTCGTGGCGCTGCTGCGCGGAGGCGTCGCCGGCAGCGCGGTGGACGTGGCGGTGGGTGTAGGTGCGGTGCTGATGACCGGTGACGGCGACGCGGTGGCGACGGAGGTCGCTGCGCGGCTGGTGCTGAGCGCTGCCGTCGCTGACCCGCAGCCTGCAAGGGTCAGGAGCGCGGTCGCTGCGGTGATACGTCGGATGCTGTGGCGCATGCCGGTCCTCTGTGTCGAGCTGCGCACACTGTCTCCGCGCTCGCGTGGACACGCACAACGTCCGAAAGTCTTAAGACGCGCGCGCTCCGCCCGCGTCGCCCTCTGCGCGTCGCGTCAGAGCTCGCGGCGGCGGAATGCGAGGATCGTGAGCGCAACCACTGCGACGATCCAGGCCGCTGCCCAGGCGAGGTAGGCACCCGCCGGTGCGGTCACCGACGTGAACGGGTTGGCTGCCGCCTCGCGGCTGCCCGACGCCACTGCGACGATGCTCGCCGGCTCCATGTTGAAGATCGCCCCTCGCCACAACCCGTCGGAGGGAAGCAGCAGGCGGCTGACGGTGCCCGTGGCCTCGATGGGGCCGTTGTTGAGGACTGCTCCCACCGCGCCGGCCACACCGGCGATCCAGGTGATGAAGAAGGGCATGAGCGCGATGACGCCCGCCGTGATGCCGGAGAGTCGCACGCTGAGGCACAGCGTGAGCGTCAGGAGAACCAGCCCCTCCGCCGCCACGAAGGCCGACGCCTCCACCGGGTGTGGGGGCACGTACCCCGTGGCCCAGTGCACGACGAGGAACTCGATGGCAGTGGCTGCAGCCGCGTAGAGGACGATGAGGCCGCCGAGGCCGAGCCACTTGCCAACGATCACCTGGGCGCGTTCGATCGGCCGCGCCACCACCGCAAGTGCCGGCCCCGATTCGACCTCCGCGGAGACCGACTGCGCCGCAACCATCACCGCGCCAAGTCCAAGCACCGCGCTGAACATGAACAGCACGAAGATGAGCAGCTGCGACGAGATCACCCGCACGTCGGCGGGCGTCAGCAGCGTGCCGTCGCGGTTGTGCACACCGGGAAGCCGGCTGAAACCCCAGCCGGTGAGCAGGATGGCGGCGGCGCTGAGCATCACCAGCGCCAGAACCAGCCTGCGCCGGCTGACCTCGCGCACCGTCACCATGGCGATGGTCAGCACCCCGCTCATGCCGCCGCCCCGTCGTCGGCCGCGCGCAGCACCTCGAGGAAACGGTCCTCGAGCGAGAGACGTTGCGGCTCGACCGCGTGCACGCGCCCACCGAGCGCGACCACCGCCGCGACGATGTCGGCGATCGCCTCGCCGTCGACCCCTGCGACGCTGACCCACGCACCGTCGGTGGCGACGTCGCCCCACCGCGTCAGGTGTTGGGCGAGGCCGTGCACCCCGGTGACGTGGAGGCGAACCGCGGTCCCACCGCCGAGGATCTCGTCCAGGGTGCCCGACGCGATCACCCGACCATGGTCGACCACCGCAACGCGGTCACACACCTGCTCCACCTCGCTGAGCAGGTGCGAGTTGAGGAAGACGGCGGTGCCCTTGGCTCGCAGCGCCCGGATGACGTCGCGAACGTCGTGTCGGCCGACGGGGTCGAGCGCGGACGTCGGCTCATCGAGGAACACAATCTCCGGCGCACCGAGCATGGCGACGGCGAGTCCGAGACGTTGCTGCATGCCCTTGGAGAACGTGCCCACGCGATCGCGCGCGCGGTCACTGAGCCCCACGGTGGCGAGCACCTCGTCAACCTGGTCGTCGCGCTCGGCTCGCGGGATGGCGATGAGACGGCAGTGGAAGCGCAGCACCTCGACAGGGGACAGCCACGCCGGGTAGCGGAAGAGCTCCGGGAGGTAGCCCACCCGGCGCCGGGCCTCCGCGTGGCCGATCGGCTCGCCGAGCAGCCAGGCATCGCCCGACGTCGGCGTGGTCAGCCCGAGCAGGAGCTTCACCGCCGTCGTCTTGCCCGCGCCGTTGGGCCCCAGGAACCCGAAGATCTCGCCTCGCGGCACGGACATGCTGAGTCCCGCGAGGGCCTCGATGTGCCCGTATCGCTTGGTCAGCCCGACCGCGTGGATCGCCGGGACCCCAGTCCCGGCGTCCGCGCTCATCGCCGCGGGCTCGGTGGCGACCTCAGTGGAGGGAACGGGCAATGTCGAGCACCTCGCTCTCTGGAAGGAGACCGCCGACAGCGTAGACGACGCCGTCCTTCTCCCAGATCACGGCGGAGCCCAGGCCCGTCGAGTCGCCCGTCACCACGCCCTGCACGCCGTGGATGGAGATGGTCTGCGAGGTCATCACACCACTGATGACCGGGATCGGGAGCGTGCTGCCCGGGTCACCGATGGCCCGAATTTCGGCGGCCAGCTGCGGCGACACGCCGGGCTGCGCCACGAGGAAGTCCTCGAGCTGCTTGAGGGTGGCCCCGTTGGTCGCCGCAGTGGGGCGCACGCCCTGCGCGATCACCAGTGCCGGCGGCGAGCCGGAGGCGTCCGCCGACCCGCCGCTCGACGCGCCGTACACGGCGACGACCGCCGGCCCGGCGTCGACGGTCACTGTGGTGCCATCGAGCGAAGCGGGGATATCCGGCGCCGCGCGCCCGGCCCTGGCAGCCGCCGCAGCCGCCGCGGCGGCGTCGAGCGTGAAGGTGGCGCTGCCGTGGCCGACGACCTCCCAGCGCACCGTCGCCGGAACGTCCGCAGGCAGGGTGGACGGCGTCAGCACGTTGAGCCCCGTGCTCGCTGCCGCCTGCGCCGGCCCGGCAACCTGCTGGGGCTCGAGGTTGGTGGTCGTCATCCTTCCGTACTGGGCGAGGTCAGGAAGGCCGTTGAGCGAGCCCGACGTCAGGGTGACCGGCGCCACCTTGGTGGGGGAGAAGATGGACAGCCATCCCGCCGCGTTGGCCGACACCACGAGCCCGGCCACGACGACGGGCACCGCGATGGCCCCAAGTGCCCACCGGCGCCGGCTGCGGTGCGGCATCGCCAGTCCTGACCCCGGCAGGGGCTCACCAGATGCGACGCGCTGGCGCAGACTGGTCAGGGCGCTTTCCGTGGTGGCAATGGGCATGGCGTTGCCGGCGAACACGTTGGTGGCGCGCGTCGCGTCCTCGGCGATGCCCGCGGCAGTGCGCCGGCAGCGGTCGCAGCCGTCGAGGTGCGCACGTTCGCTGTTCGACACCGCGAAGCTGTCGTCGTGGAGACGGCGCAGCGTCCCTTCACTGAGATGCCGCACGGTCAACCTCCTTTCTGAGCGCCGACTCGGCTCGGCGCAACATCGTCCCAACGTCGTTCTGGTTCACGTCCATGGCGGCCGCGCCCTCCGCATAGCTGAGGCCGCTGTGCCGAAGAACGAGCACTGTTGCGGATCGCCGCGGCAACCGCTGAAGCGCGGCGCGCAGGACGCGACCGTCGTCAGCGCGCTCCACTGCGACCGCGGGATCGAGCGGCTCGGAGACTGCTCCGGCCAGCTGCTCGCGGCGGTTGCGCCGCCGCTCGGAGCGAAGCACGTTGAGCGCCGTATGGGCGGCCGCGGCGCAGACCCAGCTACCCGCCCACGCCTGGTCGCTGCACCGGCGGCGATGGAGTGCCAGGAAGGCGTCCTGGGCGACGTCCTCGGCGCGGCTGCGGTCGCCGAGGACGCGCGTCGCGATCGCCACCGCACGACCGTACTCGGCGCGAAAGACGCGATCGAACGCCTTGTCCGTGACCGAGGCGACGGCGGGAGGGGCGCTCATGCGCCAGACGGCCTCTCCATTCACACAGGTTCAGCACCGCGACGCGGCATTGTGTGACGCGCGTGGGGCGACGTCAGAGGTTGGTGCCGCTGAGCGGGACGTCGACGGGCAGGCTCCCGGCCTCGTCGGCCTCACCGGCGGGGGAGGGGGCGGCTTCGACTCCCAGGCCGTACGAGGTCATGGACAGACTTCCGTACGCGCAGCCCTCGACGAGGACGTCGAGCGTCTCGCCGGCTGCTGTCGCGAGCCCCGCGATGAACACGGCCGGCAGGAAATGGTCCGGGGTCGGGACCGCCTTGACGAAGTCATCGTGCTCGCGAAGGTCGAGGAACGACGCCGGTTCCTCGGTGAGCAGGGCACGCGCGTCGCGGTCGAACCGCTGCGCCCAGTCGAAGCCTCGCTCAGCAAACGACGGGTCCATCGCGCGCAGGTTGTGGACGATGTTGCCGCTGCCGAGGATGAGCACGCCCTGCTCGCGAAGGGGGGCCAGCCGGGCACCGAGCTCGAGGTGGTAATCGAACGGCTTGGTCGCATCGATGGAGAGCTGCACCACGGGGACGTCGGCCTCCGGATACATGTGGGTCAGCACCGACCAGGTGCCATGGTCGATGCCCCAGCTGTCCTCATCGATGCCCACCCACACGGGGTCGGCGACGCTGACGACCTCCGCGGCCAGCCCTGGGGAGCCCGGGGCACGGTACTCGAGGTCGAAGAGTTCCTGGGGAAACCCGTAGAAGTCGTGAATCGTGCGCGGCTGGGCCATGGCCGTGACCGCCGTGGCGTTGATGTACCAGTGGGCGGAGACGGCCAGGATCGCGCGCGGCCGCGGGATCGCCGCGGCGACCGACTCCCACGCCCGGGTGTAGTGGTTGTGCTCGATTGCGTTCATCGGGCTGCCGTGGCCGATGAACACGGCCGGCATGCGGGTCACACCGGTCATCGTCGCACGCAGCCCGTCAGGAGGTTCCGGCTTCCCGGGCGGCGCGGACCGCCGCAGAGACTCCCTGCGTCCAGGGTTCACCATGGCCCGGCAGCACCGTACCGGCGGTCACCCTGAGCAGAGCGGCCAGTGAGTCCAGCGCGGCCGGCGTGTCGGCGTTGAACCCGGAGGGCATGATCTGCGGGCCGACCCGCCCGGTCAGCGGGTTGCGCGTCACCAGCGCGTCGCCGGTCAGAAGCACGCCGCGCGACTCGAGGTGGAGCGCCGCCGTGCCGGGAGTGTGGCCTGGGGCATGGACGACGCGTGGGTGGCCGGGCACGTCCAGTACCTCGCCGTCGGCGAAGGTCGACAGCTCGTGGATCGGCACGACGCGCAGCGCGCCTCGCCGGGCCAGGGAGAGCACCGTGCGGTACGTCTCCATGCGGACCAGGTAGCGGAGCAGGCCACCGTCGGGCCTGGCCTGCTTGGCGCCGCGCGCCAGGCCGGCATCCGCCTCGTGGATCCACACGCGAGACCCAGCGGTCGTGCGGGCTCGCTCGGCGAACCCGGTGTGGTCAGCATGCGCGTGGGTCACCAGCACAGCTTCGACATCGGCAAGTCGGTGCGCGAGGCGTCCGACGGTCTTGACGAGGAGGTTCCAGTCACCCGGCGTGCCCGCGTCGACGACGGTCCGCTTGCCGGCGTCCTCGACGACGTACCAGTTGACGACGCCCTTGGTCAGCCTGTGGACACCCGCCGCGACCTCCACCCGTTGCCTCCTCCGTGCCCCGACATGAACGAGCAGTGTAGGGGTGCCCCCAGGGAGCACCGCTGAATCGGGGTAACAACCGTTGCGCTCGAGGGGAGGCGCCGAGCGGTCCAGCGCAAACTACTGATAATGCATATTCTCACGAACTAGCGAACTGCTTGGGGAAGTTGACCTGCTGAGTCCGCCTTGTTAGCGTCGTCCGCCATGTCGGCAACGGACAGGCTGCTCGAGAACAACCGCTCATATGCCGCACGTGTCGACAAGAACGCGCCAGCGGTGCCGCCGGCGCCCGGCGTGGCAGTCATCGCGTGCATGGACGCGCGCCTCCACGTGAACAACATCCTGGGCCTCCAGGCCGGGGAAGCCCACATCATCCGCAATGCCGGCGGC
>JANWHI010000094.1 GCA_025450495.1 Candidatus Dormiibacter sp.
ACCGGCCGCCCAAGGACATCCCCACCCTCGAGGACCGGCTGCGCAGCCGCTTCGAGGGCGGTCTGATGGCCGACATCCAGCCCCCAGACTTCGAGACGCGCCTGGCCATCCTCAACACCAAGCTCGGCGTCCACGGCTCGCTGGTGCCCGACGAGGTCTGCAGCTTCATCGCCCACAAGATCCAGAAGAACATCCGTGAGCTCGAGGGCGCGCTCATCCGCGTCCTCGCCCACGCGTCGATCAATGGTCGTGCGGTCACCCTGGAGGCTGCCCAGACCATCCTCCGCGACATCATCCCCGTGGGTGACATCAGCCCGGTGAGCATCGACGTCATCCAGGAGACGGTGGCCGCGTACTTCAACATCTCCGTGGACGAGATGAAGGGCAAGCGGCGCGACAAGCACATCGTGTTCCCCCGCCAGGTGGCCATGTACATCGTGCGTGAGGAGACGGAGTCGTCGCTGCCCGTGATCGGCACCGCCTTTGGTGGCCGTGACCACACCACCGCGCTGCACGCCATCGAGAAGATCACCGACCTCGTTCTCGAGGATGCCCGCCTCCAGGGCGACCTGCGCCAGATTCGCCAGCGGCTCCACGAGCACTGATGGCCAGGCGGGAGAGCCCTGTGGATAACTGCGCTGCAACCTGTGCACCTTTCGGCGGCCTTCGGACCGAGGCGGGCAAATCGTGATCGCCGCCGCGGTTGCGCACAGCTTGGCGGAGTCGATCTTCCAATTCCCACAAGCCATCTGGCCGGTTATCCCCCGAACAGCCGCCACTAAATACTACGGCTGTACTGAGACTCCCCTAGCCCTCTTAAGAATGTCTGGGGACAACCAAGAAACCGTGAGGTTCTTCGCAGCATGAAGTGCTCCGTCTCTCCCTCCGCGCTCAGTGCAGCACTGTCGCTCGTCTCCCGGGCGGTGTCACCCAGATCGACGCTGCCCGTGCTCGGCAACGTGCTGCTCGAGACCACCGACGGTGGCCTCCGCGTCACGGCCACCAACCTAGACCTGACCATTGCCGCCACCGTCCCCGCCGAGGTCGCGCTCGACGGCCGCACCACCGTGCCCGCCCGCCTGCTCGCTGAGTATGTCGCGTCACTGGCGGAAGCACCCTGCACCATGGAGCTCGATGGTGGCACCCAGGTGCTCCGGCTCAGCTGCGGCGTGCATCGCACCAACCTGCACGGCATCGATGCGGTGGAGTTTCCGCCGCTGCCGGCGCGTGACGCGGACGCGTCCATCGAGCTCGACGCGCCGGTGTTCGCCAACGCGGTGACGCAGACCGCGATGGCGGCGAGCGCCGACGAAGCGTCGCCGGTGCTCACCGGTGTGCTCTTCCAGGTGGATGGCGAACGGCTGACGCTGGCGGCCACCGACCGCCATCGCCTGGCCGTGAAGACTCTCGACGTCCACCCTCGAGGCGAGAAGCCCTTCTCCGGCGGGGTCATCGTGCCCTCGCGCCATCTCAGCGAGGTGGCGCGGGCGGTCAACCCCACGCGGCCGACTGTGTCGATCAGCTTCAGCGACCAGCGCAACCAGGTGTTCTTCAGCCTCAAGGATGTCGAGATCTCCTCGCGGCTGATCGAGGGCAACTACCCCAACTACGCCCAGGTCATCCCCGGCGAGTCCACCACCACCGTGGAGCTGCCCACTGCGTCGCTGCTCCGCGAGGCCAAGACCGCCTCGGTGCTGGCCCGGGATGCGGCCAACCCGGTGCGCTTGCGGGTCGGCGACAACACCCTGACCCTTGTCGCACAGACCGCCGAGGTCGGCGACGACGAGGCGCCGCTGAGCGCCAACGTCAAGGGTGACGACGTGCAGATCGCGTTCAACGCCAGGTACGTGCTCGACGCGCTCAGCGTGCTCGACTCCGACGATGTGCAGCTGAGCTTCAACGGCTCCCTGCAGCCAGGGGTGATCCGCCCGTCGGGGCGCGACGATTACCTGTGCATCATCATGCCCGTGCGGGTGCCGTAAGCGCACCAACCGCGCCGTACCGTGGCGAAACAGGTGAATGACGTCTGCACGCGACACCGTGCAGATGACGATTGCGTGACGGTCAACCTCGCGAAGATTGTCCAACTCTAGACTCGTCGCTGTCCGCTCCCCGCACGGCGCACTGTCCGCAACCAGCATGCGTTCAAGGAAACCACCCAGTGCCACGTCCTCTCTCTCGCACGCTCGCCATGCTTCTTGCCGCCGCGATCGGTGGCGCCGCCGGTCTGGCGCAGACCGCCCGCCCCGCCCTGGCGGCGGCAACGTACGGTGTTGTCGGCTATGACATCTCCTGGCCGCAGTGCGGAGGCAGCCGCCCGGAGCCGTCCTTCGACGTTGCCATCGCGGGTGTCACTGGTGGCCACGGGTTCTCGGGAAATCCCTGCCTGGCCAGCGAGTTTGCCTGGAGCCAGCAGGCGACGTTGCCCAGCGCCCTCTACATCAACGTCGACCTGCCCAGCGCCACCCCATCGCAGGGTGCCACTGGGCCGGCGGGAGTCTGCACAGCCGCCGACATCAACTGCTTTGCCTACAACTACGGTTTCAACAACTCACGATACGCGCTGAGCTACGCCCAGTCCCAGGGCGTGGATGCTCTGGTGTGGTGGCTCGACGTCGAGACCAACAACCTCTGGCAGACCGCGGCTCGCAACCGCCCCTCCTTGAGGACGGTCACGCCGGCGTCGCCGGGGTCGATGGCGCCAAACACTTACAACACCTCGGCGAACGCGCAGGCCATCGCCGGGGCGATCGCAGGTCTGGCCGTGTCCAACAAGGTGGTCGGCGCGTACTCGACCAACTATCAATGGAACCTGCTCGCCGGCGCCTACGCGCCGCAGTTGCCCGTGTGGTACGCCACCAACGACACCGTTGACAGGGCGCCTCTGTACTGCGACCAGTCGAACTCTTTCACCGGCGGGCCGCTCTGGATGGTGCAGTACGCCGTGGCGGCGGGAGCACCGGGCCACGGATTCGACGGTGACTACGCCTGCACCACGCAGGCGGGGTGGCGGCCGCTCGCCGGTGTTCATTTCGCCAGCGTCGACGCCGGCGGACACGGGGCCTCGGCGATCGCGATCAACGACAACCGCGTCTTCGTGCGGCCCAGCAACGGGAGCTCGTTCGGCACCATGGCGGCCGCTTCGACGCAACCCTTCTACGGGACTCGCGACACGACCTTTGCCCGCCTCGACGGGACGGCGAACCCCGAGTCGGCCGTGGCCATCAACAACGACAGCATCTGGGTGATGAAGAACACCGGGGGCAGCTTCGGGCCTCCCGAGAAGTGGTCGAGCGTCCCGTTCTACGGCAACCGCGGCACCTTCATGGCCGACCTCGACGGGCACGGCCAGGCGTCCGCCGTGGCGATCAACTCCGACAGCGTCTGGGTGATGCGAATGAACAGCACCAAGGACGGATTCACCGCACCGCAGAAGTGGTCAAGCTCGTACTTCTACGGCAGCATCGGCACCTTCATGGCCGACGTCGACGGGCACGGCCAGGCATCGGTCGTGGCCGTCAATGGCGACAGCATCTGGGTGATGCGCAGCACCGGCAGCGGCTTTGGTGCACCTGAGTGGGCTGTCTCATCCCCGTTCTACGGCAACCGCGGCACCTTCATGGCCGACCTCGACGGGCACGGCCAGGTGTCCGCCGTGGCGATCAACTCCGACAGCATCTGGGTGGAGAGAAACAACGGCAATGGCCGCTTCACGACCCCAACGAAGCTCTCCAGCGAGCTCTTCTACGGCACCTGGCAGTACATGGCCGATGTCGACGGAAGCGGACGCGCCTCGGCCGTCGCGGTGAGCCCCTCGGGGGTCTGGGTGAAGCAGAACCAGAACGGCCAGCTGGGAGCCGCGACCAACTGGTTCTCAGGTCCTTACTCCGGAACCCATTAGCCTGCGCTTTGCTGCGCGACTAGAGCCCGGCGACGGCGATCTTCTGCACCTGGGTGCTGGCGATCGCCTCGGCAACGGCGGCGTCGACGGTGCTGCCTGCCGACACCATGGTCACCACGCCGATGACCGAGCCCTGGACGAATGCCACCGAGACGATGCTGCGGGACATGCTGTCGGTCCCGAGGTACTCGCTGGCCTTTGAGTCGATCAGCGGCGACGAGGACGACGTGAGCGTGGGCACCTGCTTCTTGGCGGCGGTCTGGTACGCGCTGTAGTCGGTCGACGCGGCGCCGCTGCCGGTGTCGACGGCGAGGTCGACCTCCACCTTGGTCTTGCCGTCCGCACTGGAGAAGACCCGCGCATCAGTTCCCGGGGTGCTGCCGAGCAACCCGTCGCTGGCCTTGGTGAAGCCGGAGGCGTTCGAAGGCAGGTCGATCGCGCCGAGCGCCACGTTCATGGCTGCGTTGCCGCCGGGCGTGCCAGGCGACGACGCGGCGGGCCGAGACGACGCGGAGGCCCGACTCGGCGCCGTCGCGTTCGAGCTGCCGCAGGCGGCCACAACGGCTCCGGCGACCAGCGCTGCCACGGCAGTGCGGAGAGAAAGCTGGGTGCGCATCGGTGGGCACGCATGGTACCGATCGTGCTCGTTGCGCGGACCGGGTGACGCGCCTAAGCGGTCCGGCTACCCTGCACGTGTGCGCGCGGTCACCATCCTCGAGGCCAACAGGCTGGATGTCGTCGATCACCCCGATCCCCAGCCGGGCACTGGCGAGGCCCTGGTCAGGGTCCGCGCCGCCGGCCTCAACGGCGCCGACCTCGTCCAGGTCAGGGGCCTCTACCCGGCCCCGCCGGGCAGCCCGCAGGACATCCCCGGCCTCGAGTTCGCCGGCGAGGTGGTGGCGCTCGGTCCCTCGGCCACCCGGTTTGCCGTCGGCGACCGCGTCATGGCGGTGGTGGGCGGCGGTGGCCAGGCAGAGCTCGCTGTCGCGCACGAGCGCGTGCTCATGCCCGTTCCCGATGGTGTCGAGTGGCTGCAGGCGGGCGGCTTCCCGGAGACCTTCACCACCGCCCACGACGCGCTGTTCACCCAGGCCGGGCTGCGCCTGGGCGAGCGCGTGCTCATCCACGGCGCGGCCGGCGGCGTGGGCGTGGCCGCGGTCCAGCTGGCCGCTCGAGCCGGCGCCCGGGTCACCGCCACGGTGCGGTCCGAACAGCTCCGGGAGCAGGTTCGCTGCCTGGGCGCGGAGACCGTGGTCGCTCCCGGCGACTTCGCCGACGCCGGTCCCTTTGACGTCATCCTCGAGCTGGTCGGGGCGCCGAACCTGGCGGGCAACCTTGCAGCGCTGGCAACCCGGGGGCGCATCGCCGTGATCGGCCTGGGCGGGGGGGCCACGACCGAGGTCAACCTCCGCACGCTGATGTCCAGTCGCGGCAGCATCATGTCGTCGACGATGCGGGCTCGGCCGCTGGAGGAGAAGGCGCTCTGCGCGCGCCGCGTCGAGGCTGAGCTGCTGCCGTTGCTCGCGTGCGGCCGGCTGCGTGTGCCGGTGGCAGCGAGCTTCCCCCTCGCCGATGCGCCGCGCGCGTACCAGCGCTTCAGCGCCGGGGAGAAGCTCGGCAAGGTGGTCATCGAGATGACGCCGCCGGACTGATGGAACCGGCTGAGATGTCATGCTCGATCTTCAACGAGCCTGACACACGGAGCTGACCTGCATGGGCATGCACATGGGGATGGGTGGCTGGGGCCTGATGCGCTCCATGCGCCGCGACGAGTCGATGCGGCAGCACAAGCTGACCGCGGGGATCGCCCGCCGCATCGCCGGGTTCGCCAAGCCGTATCGAGGCGCCCTGGCGTTGTTCCTGCTGCTCATCATCATCGACGCCGTGGTGGGCGCTGCCAACCCGCTGATCTACCGGTCGATCATCGACAACGGCATCCTCGGCCACAACGTCAACCTGGTCGTGGTGCTTGCCGGCGCGGTGGCCGGGCTGGCCATCTTCGACGCCGCGCTGGGCCTGGCCCAACGCTGGATCTCGTCACGCGTCGGCGAGGGTCTGATCTTCGACATGCGGACGCGGGTGTTCGCCCACATCAACGAGATGCCGATCTCGTTCTTCACGCGCACCCAGACCGGCGCGTTGATCTCGCGCCTCAACAACGACGTGCTGGGCGCGCAGCAGGCGTTCACCGACACTTTCTCGTCGGTGGTCGGCAACGTCATCGGGGTGACCATCACGCTGGTGGCGATGTTCTTCCTCTCCTGGCAGATCACCTTGCTGTCGCTGGTGCTTCTGCCCATCTTCCTGCTGCCCGCGCGCTGGGTTGGACGCCGGCTCGCCGGCATCACCCGCGAGGCCTACAACCTCAACGCCCAGATGAACACCACCATGAGCGAGCGCTTCAACGTCTCCGGGGCGTTGCTGGTCAAGCTGTTCGGCCATCCCTCCCAGGAGGTGGACGCGTTTGCCTCCAAGGCGCGACGGGTGCGTGACATCGGCGTGCTGCAGGCGATGTATGCGCGCGTCTTCATGACCGCGCTGCTGCTCACCGCCTCGCTCGCCACTGCGCTGGTGTATGGAGTCGGCGGCGTGTTCGCTGCGCAGGGAACCCTGATGGTGGGCACAGTGGTGGCGCTGACCGCGTACCTGGCGCGGCTCTACGGACCGCTGACAGCCCTCTCCAACGTGCAGGTCGACATCATGACCGCGCTGGTCAGCTTCGACCGCGTGTTCGAGGTGCTCGACCTGCCGCCGATGATCGCCGAGAAGCCCGACGCGGTGCCCATCCCGCGCGGACCCGCCACCATCGAGTTCGACAGAGTCGACTTCCGCTACCCGTCTGCCGAGGAGGTGTCGCTGGCGTCGCTGGAATCAGTGGCGGTGCTGGAGCGCACCAACAACCAGCAGGTGCTCTTCGACGTCAGCTTCACCGCGAGGCCTGGGCAGCTGGTGGCGCTGGTGGGGCCGTCCGGTGCTGGCAAGACCACCCTCAGCCACCTGGTGCCGCGGCTGTACGACGTGCGCGGCGGGGCTGTGCGCATCAACGGCGTGGACGTGCGCGACGCGACCCTGGCATCGATCCGGGCGATCACCGGGGTGGTCACCCAGGACGCGCATCTCTTCCACGAGACGATCCGCTCCAACCTCCTCTACGCCAAGCCCGATGCCACGGATACGGAGCTGTTCGAGGCGCTGCGCAACGCACAGATCATGGGACTCGTCGAGACGCTCCCCGACGGTCTCGACACGCTGGTCGGCGACCGCGGCTACCGTCTCTCGGGCGGCGAGAAGCAGCGCATCGCCCTGGCGCGTCTGCTCCTCAAGGCGCCGGACATCGTGGTGCTCGACGAGGCCACTGCACACCTCGACTCCGAGTCCGAGGCGGCAGTCCAGGAGGCGCTCAGGCGCGCTCTGCGCGGGCGCACGTCCTTGGTGATCGCTCACCGCCTGTCGACGGTGCGCGAGGCCGACGTCATCCTGGTCATCGACGCGGGGCGCATCGTCGAGCAGGGCACCCACGCCGCCCTGCTCGTGGCCGGCGGGCTCTACGCCGAGCTGTACCGAACCCAGTTCGAGGGGCAGGCTGAGCACGACGCCCGGGCCGACGCGAGCAGAACCGCGGGTGACCCCACCGGCGTCGCCTAGGCTGCGGGCGGTGGACCGCACGGTCAGGATTCGAGCGTGGTGAAACGCAGCCGGCGTACCGCCGACGTGCCGAGCCGCTCGTTCAGCGAGCTGACCAGTCGCACCGAATCGAGGTGCAGCTGGTGGCTCAGGGCGGTGTTGGCGACGCCGACGAGGAGGACGCCGCGCTCGAGGCTGATCGCCCGGCACATCGGCGCCAGTGCCGGACCGACCACCTCGGCGAAGACGTCGCGCACCTGGACCTCGCGAACCCGGCCGCGCACCCCGAGGCCGCGCAGCGCCGGGTCGATGAGGTCGGAGAGGCGATCCATCAGGCCTGGGCCACGGCAACGACGTGCCCGGCGGCCACCTCGAAGCGACGTGTCCCCTGCGGCAGGGAGTCGGGCAGCGGCTCGCTGCTGGTGATCAGCGTCTGCAGGCCTGCGCCGGCGAGGCTGGCCAGCAGGTCGCGACGGCGGGTCGGGTCAAGCTCGCTGAGCACGTCGTCGAGCAGGAGGACCGGCATGACCCCGGCGCGGGCGGCGATGTGGCGCACCTCCGCGAGTTTGAGGGCGAGCACGATGCTTCGCTGCTGGCCCTGCGATGCCGCAGTGCGGGCGGGACGCTCGCCGATGAGCAGCTCGACGTCGTCGCGGTGAGGCCCGGCGAGGGTGGCCCCGCGAGCGATCTCCTCGTCGCGACGCAGCAACAGCGTGCGCGACAGCGCGTCGGCGGCTGCCTGCCGACCGGCGTGCGGGTCCATGCCACCGTCGGGCAGGTAGCGCAGGCCCAGCTCTTCGCCGCCGCCGATCTGGGCGAGAGCCTCGCGGCCATGCGGCACCAGCTCGCGCACCAGCTCGGCGCGGGCCACCTGGATGCGCGAGCCGCTCCCGACCAGCTCGTGGGTGAACCCGTCCAGCGCCGCCGCCGTGCTCGTCCCGGCGCGCACCTGGCGGAGCAGGCTGTTGCGCTGTTCGAGGACGTGGCGATAGCGGAGCAGGTCCGCCGCGGCGCGCGGATCGAGCTGTGAGAGGACCACGTCGAGCAGCCGGCGCCGGCCATCGGGACCGGCCTTGACCAGCTGCAGATCCTCGGGCCAGAAGAGCACCACCGGGCAGAGTCCGAGTAGGTCGCGGGCAGGACGGAGGCTGCCGTCGACCGTCGCCGTGCGGGTCACCCGACCGGAGGCGGGATCGCGGCGGAAGCGCACCGCCAGGGTGCGGTCGGCGGCCGGGCGGAGCACGCGGGCCTCGACCAGCGCCTCGTCGCTCCCCCAGGCCACCACGTCGGCCGACGTGGACGCGCGCGGCGAGCGGGTCAGCAACAGCGTCGCCACCGCCTCGAGAAGGTTGGTCTTGCCCTGGGCGTTGCGCCCACCCACCACGTTGATGCCGCGACCGAACTCCACCGACTGCTCGGCGTAGTTGCGAAAACGGTGGATGCGCAGCCGTTCCAGGCTGCACGCGCCGTCGGCGACCGCAGCCAGGGCCAGGGTGCTCACGGCATGCCTCGCGCGGCCGTGGCCATGCCGCTGACCAGGCTGGCGATGCGCTCGGTGGCCTCCGGGCGCGCCACGCCGGCCACCGCCGAGCGCATCGCCGCCAGCCCCGGCGACCCGGGAGTGGAGAGCTCGGCCACCGCGTCGACCAGCTGCCGCACGCCGGGGACGTAGCGCCCGGCGCCGCTGTCGACGAGCCACTCGACGTTGCCGCGCTCCTGGCCGGGCACGTACCAGGTGAGTAGCATCGGCAGCCCCGAGCAGAGGGCCTCGACGATCGTTCCCGGCCCGGCCTTGGTGACCACAAGGTCGGCGGCGCGCATCCAGTCGGCCATGTTGTCCACGAAACCGTGGACCGGGACCGCGCGGCCGCGGGCGTCGAGCAATCCCTCGAGCCGCCGCCGGGTGCGTCGGTTGCGTCCGCAGATCACAGCGAGGCCGATCTCCAGGCCGGCGTCGGCGAGCGCGCGCGCCCGGCGGTCGAGGCTGCCCGAGCCGTCGGCGCCGCCGCACACAAGGACGGTGAAGCGGTCCTCGGCGAGGCCGAGGCGCGCGCGCAGGGCCCGGCGCCCGGCATCGCTCGGCAGCGGCTGGGCGAACGCGGCGTCGACCGCGAGCCCGAGCATGTGGCAGCGACTCGCCGGGATCCCGGCTCGGCGGCAGCGGTCCAGCCCGCCCGGGGAGGGGATGACCACCGCATCGACGTCACGGCAGGCCCACCCCGCGTGCACGTCGACGAGGTCGGTGATCACCGTGATCACCGTGGTGAGCGGCGAGGAGCCGGCGCGCACCGCCTGCACCGCGAGATGGTTGAGCAGCGGGTGGAACGAGACCACCGCGGCGGGGGCGAGGGTGGTGAGCAGGCCGGCAACGGCGTCACGCACCGGCCGCAGCGCCGAGCGGCGCAGGACGCTGACCGCAACGCGCGAGTTGGTGGCGTGGTACATCCCTGCCCACAGCCAGCTGGCGTGCTGGATGAGCGGGCCATACAGGTCGGCGGTGCGGCCGAGCACCGCCGGGGAACTGCGCGCAACTGGGTCGACGATGTGGATGTCGAACTGGCCGGGCCGGTCGGCCTCGATGCGCCGGGCCACCGCGGTGGCGCCGGCACGGTGGCCGCCGCCGGTGTCGGCGATGAGAAAGAGCAGAGGGATGGCCACGGTCGCCAGCCTACCCAACCGCCGCGCGCGCCCGGTCAGTCGGCGAAGTCGACCGCCTGCGCCTCCAGGCCGGGACCGGGGGCAAACCGGGTGATCGCCAGGGCGCCGCTGCCGTCGGCGTTGGCCACGTACGCCTGCCTCTTGCCGCCGGCGTCGACCGCCAGGTACACGAGGCGGCGTCCGTCGGGAGCCACACCGACCGTGGCGAGGTCGACGAAGCCAGGCGACAGGCTCACGGCGGTGGTGTCGCCCCCGCCCAGGCTCAGCCTGACCAGCTGGTTGCTCGCCGGGTTGAGTGCCACCAGCGTGCCCTCGCCCGCGAAACCGATCGCGTCGAGCCGGCTTCCCACCGATTGGGCCGTGCCGGACCCGCCCGCCGCCCGGGCGACCAGGATCGTCCCGTTGGGCGTGGCGATGGCGAGCAGGGTCCCGGCCGGCGACACCGCGGCCGCCAGCGACCCGGAGGGCACCCCAGGGAGCGAGTAGCGCGCCCCGATGGGGAGGTTCACCAGCTCCACGCCGCCGGGCCGGGACGCGGTCGCGCCGGTGCTCAGGACCACCGTCGACGGGCCCGACCAGAGCGGCGGCGCGCGCAAGCCGATCCCGCTGTCGATGATGGTGGGCGCGCCGGAGGCGATGTCGAGCACCTCGACGTCCGAGCCGGAGACCAGCGCGAGCTTGGCGCTGTCCGGTGACCACGACGGCCTCACCCCGCCCGGGATCCGGCTCAGCGTGGTGCCGTGGACGGTGTCGACGACCTCGAGCTCCGACAACCCGGTCACGACGTCGTCGACCACGACAGCCACGTGGCTCCCGTCCGGCGCGACGGTTGCCGCCTCGTAGGTGGCCAGGGGCGCCTGGGCGGCGACGACCCCGCAGCCGGCGGACGCGGTGCAGAGCGGGGCCTGCATGAGCACCGGCGCTGCGATCGGGTCTCCCGCAGCCGCCGGGGCGAGCGCCGGCAGCAGCACCTCGGTCGAGTTGGCCCCGGGCAAGCCGGCCAGGACCACGGCATGCGAGCCGCCCAGCCGTGCCCCGGTGCCGAAGCGGAGCGCGGCCGGCCCGGCGAGCGCCTGCTCGTCCTCCCCGCGCGCGGAGCTGTCGACGTTGATGGAGTAGGCGACCCCGGCCACCAGCAGGCGCCCGGGTAGGATGGCGAAACGGTTGTGGTCGAGCGCGTTGCGCACCACGCGGGTTCCCGGCACTGCCGGCGACAGGGCGATCGCCGCCGCCGTCGAGGGGGCGTCCATCGGCGCCGAGAACGACACCGCCAACGGCGCGTCGACGGCGACGTTGGTGGCGCGATCGGCCGGCGCCGACGCCGTGACGCGGGGCGCTGGCGCGCTGGTCAGGTCCCAATGGTGGTCGAGGCCGTTGCGGTCGTTCTGCGGATCGCTGAAACCGCCGGCCAGCGTGAATGTGTACTTGGTCAGTGGCGCGAAGACCGCGCCGTTATGGAGCAATTCGAATCCCGGCTCCCCATCGAGCCAGTGGATCCAGCAGGGCGCCGTCGACGGCGCGCTGAACGCCGCGGTGAGGTCGCATCCAGGGATGGCCTGGTCAACGGTGAAACGGCCGACCACGCTCGAGTGCAACACCGACCGGTCGAAGGTGACCCGCACTGGGGCATCGGCGGGAACGCCGGTCGAGCCGCGGTTGGGCTCCAACGAGATGATCTGCGGCGGTGCGGAGAAGCAGCCACAGAGCGCCAGGCACAGCCCCGCGACGCCGAGGCAGCCGATCAGCGCGCGCCCTGCGCGGCGGAGTTGACGACCCGCGGCAGGCGCCAGGTCAGTGAGGCCGGGACAGGGCCGCCTCGACGTCGATGCCACTGCGCGAGCTGTCATCGCCGCGGACCTCGATGCTCGCCGGTCGCTCCGCGGCGAGGGACTCGACCGTCTCGGTGCCGGTCTGCGGGGCGCGCGCATCGGCCGTGTACGCGGCCAGCACGGTCCCCGAGTTGAGCAGGATCACGCCGGCCTGAGAGCCGCCGGACACGATCACCGAGCCGTCGATCTTCTCCTCGGCGAGGTATTCCAGCAGCGCGGGGAAGTTGACGAAACGAGCCAGCAGACCGGTGAAGAGCGCGGGGCCGGTGAGCAGCCGGGCCACGGCGCTGACCGTCTCGCTGTCGAGCTCGATGACGTCGATGACGCCTTCGCCCGTGTCCATCTGGCGGCGGAAGATGATAAAGGCCTCCTCACCGTGGGCGATGCCGTCGTCGCCGGCCTCGGCCTCGACCAGCTCGCCGTCGCGAAGCAGGAGCACACCCGTCGCCGGCCCGCTGAGCAACCGGATGTAGCCGGTGTGCCGCTCACCGCGCAGGGTGCGGAGCAGACGGGGGAAGTCGACGAAGGCGCTCTTGAGGCCCTCGTACTGCACCTTGCCGGCGGGGATCGGCAGCGACCCGATGAACGCGCCGGAGGTGCTGCCGGCGCGGACCACGGAGAGCGAGGCGAGCGTGCCGCTGGCCCTGACCGTCGGTGGCACCGCGAGCTCGGCGATCGCGACCGGCTCAGCCGGCACATATTCGGAGGGCGTGTATGCCGGAGCGGTCCAATTGCCCTGCCCCGCGGGGCCCGGCTCGGGAGCGGCGGCGACGGCGGCCGTGCTCCAGTCAGACGCGGCGACGACGCTGGCCTCCTCCTCGGCCGGCGGGGCTGTCTCGGCGACGACAGGCGCGGGAGGTGGCTTGGCTCGGGTGCGGTCGCTGTCGGGCGCGGCCGCGATCTCGCCGCCACCCTCGGCAGCGGCGATCAGCTCGGCGGGCGACGACTTGATCGTCTCCTCGGCGGGCAGCTTGGCTCGCGGATCGAAATGAAAGTTCCCGTCGTGCCAGCCCAACGCCTTGACGACCACGTTCTCACCCTCGCCACCCGGACCCGAGGCGTGGAAGAGGTGACCGAACAGGAAGTACAGGGCGGCCTGGTCCGAACCGTCCTCGAGGGTCAGGGTGCCGGTGGCCCGCTCCGACTGCATCGTCTGGAGGAGCGATGCGAGGTCTGACTCCTGCAGCGAACCCTGGGTCTGCACTGAGATGGCTCCTGTGACTGCCGGTCGCAAACATGCCCAGAGGCGGGCGGCGCCCCCGAAATCGGCCCGTATGGTATCAGCAGCAACTTGATCGCGACTCCGATCGAGTCTCCGGCACAGAGTATGGCGCGCGCCTAGAATCGTGGTGCGGTCAAGACTTGTGAAGGACGGTGCAGTGGAAGGCCGACAGACGACAGTCCTCGTCGTCGACGACGACAGCCTGGTTCGCAAGGCAGTCCGGCTCACCTGCGAGGCTGAGGGCTACCACGTCACCGAGGTCGAGCGGGGTTCCGAGGTCCTCGGCGCGGTCGAGGCGGGGCGGCCTGACATCGTGCTGCTCGACCTGATGATGCCCGATCTGTCCGGCTTCGACATCTGTCGCGACATCCGTCGCGCCGGGCACCGCATGCCGGTGGTCATCCTCTCCGCCAAGAACGAGGAGATCGACGTCGTGCTCGGGCTCGAGATCGGCGCCGACGACTACATCCAGAAGCCGTTCCGCCCGCGCGAGCTGCTCGCCCGCATCGCGGCGCACCTGCGCAAGGTGCACGAGAGCGCGTCGCACAACGGCGAAGGACGCCGCCTGGTATTCCGCGGCCTGGTCGTCGACACCGCGGAGCGCCGCGTGGCGCGCGACGACGAGGACATCACCCTGACCCACACCGAGTTCGACCTGCTCGCCTTCCTGGCGGGCAACGCCGGCGAGGTGCTCTCGCGCGACCGCATCCTCGCCGCGGTCTGGGGGTACGAACGGCCCATCGAGACGCGTGTCATCGACGTCCACGTGCGCAACCTGCGGCGCAAGATCGAGCCCGATCCATCGCAGCCACGCTACATCCTCGCCGTGCCCGGCATCGGCTATCGCTTCACCAATACGCGCCCGGAGAACGGTCGGTAGACTGATCTCGATGGCCACGCCGCCGATGCTGCGCTCGACCGACGGGTCGGGCAGCGCACGCTCGACACCCGATCCGCTGGTTGCGCTCAACGTGTTCGCGCTCGGCGTGGTCGCGCTCGGGTTGTTCATCGCAGCGGTCCTCGCCGTCTACGACTGGAAGACCCCCGGCGCGGAGGCGCTGCTGGTCCTCTGGCTGGCGATCGTCGGGGTCGCGCTGCTCGGCCTCGACCTCGCAGTCCTGGTGACCCGCCACCTGCGCCGGCTGCGGCTGGGACTGTAGGTGACCGAGCATGCCGGAGCCGGTCTGCCCAACGAGTCCCCGCAGGCGCGGCCACCGTTCCCGTCGTACGAGGAGTTCGCCACCGACCTGCTCGAGGCGATCGATGCGTCCGGCCTGAGCATCGAGGACGTCCGCCACCACGTCGAGCCGGGCATCGGTGAGCGTCGCTTCGAGTGCACCGTGCGGCTGTCGCCCTCGGAGCCGCCTTCGCGCTACCACGTCCACGTCAACTTCGCGTGGGACGCGCTGATGACCTACGTGGCCAGCTACGGCAGCGGCGCCGACTGCGAGCTCTACCACGACGAGGAGGACTCCCAGGACTGTCCCCACCAGCACCTCGCGCCGCAGCCGTTCGTCGAGGTCGAGGCCGAGTTCGTGCTCGGCGATGGCGGCTACGAGCTCCAGGACGTCGGCGAGGTGGGCACCTGGGTGGACACCGTGCAGACGCTGATCGGCAAGGCCTTCCCCGACGACGACCGGCCCTCGGTGCACATCGGGCTCGCGGCGCTCGGTCGCACCACGCTCGTCGAGAAGTTCACCGCCGAGCACTCCTGGCTCATCGACTTCGAGCGGCCACCGGACCTCGGGCTGATCGCGCGGCAGGTGCAGACGGCGCTGCGGATCGTGCCGCAGCTGGCGGATCGGCTGCCAATCTAGCTCGGTCGGAGGGTGCCGTAGAAAGCCGAGGAGACGGCGGCGTCGCTCCGGTCGCTGTCCTCGCTGATCGCTACGGAGCCCCTCGGCTGCGCCGAGTGGGTCTCCGTGCGGCTGCGGATGCTCCCTGCGCGACGCCGCCGTCTCCTCTCTGGTAGTTGCTCGCACGCAACTGCTTTGTCTGCGCCGCTTCGCGCTGCGACTGCGCCGCCCTTCGCCGGTAACTGCCCCAGCCGGCAGAGGGGATGGCGGCGTCACGTAGAGAGCATCCGCAGCAGCGAGG
>JANWHI010000095.1 GCA_025450495.1 Candidatus Dormiibacter sp.
CTGCAGGTGCACGAGTCCTGCGGTCACCCTACCGAGCTCGACCGCGCCCTCGGCTTCGAGGCCGCGTATGCCGGTACGTCGTTCCTGATGCCCGAGATGCTCGGCCGGTTCCGCTACGGCAGCGAGCAGGTGACCATCACCGCCGACGCCACCAGCCCGCGTGGGTTGGGCACGTTCGGCTACGACGACGAGGGAGTGGCCGCGCAGCGGACGCTGCTGATCGACGCCGGATTGTTCACCGGCTACCTCACCTCGCGTGAGACGGCGTCGACCCTCGGTGCGGCCAGCGGGGGAACCGTGCGGGCTGAGAGCTGGAACCGCCTGCCGATGATCCGCATGACCAACATCAACCTCGAGCCCGGGACCTCCAGCCTCGAGGAGATGGTGGCCACCACCGAGCACGGCGTCTACCTCGAGACCAACCGCTCCTGGAGCATCGATGACCGCCGCCTGAACTTTCAGTTCGGCACCCAGGCGGGTTGGGAGATTCGCGACGGCCGGCGGGTCAGGCTGGTGCGCAATCCTCTGTACAGCGGCAGCACCCCACAGTTCTGGAATTCGTGTGACGCTGTTGCCGGCGCCGCGGAATGGCAGATGTTCGGGGTCATCAACTGCGGCAAGGGACAGCCGGGGCAGATCATGCACGTCGGCCACGGCGCGGCTCCGTGCCGTTTTCGCAACGTCGCGGTGCGGCCGGCATGAGTGAGCTGCGCGGGGGTGACGAGCTGCTCGACGTGGCCGACCGGGTCCTCCAGCGCCTCCCGGCCGGCTCACAGGCGGAGGTCACCGTCACCGAGACGGCGTCTGCCCTGACGCGCTTCGCCAACGGCGCCATCCACCAGAATGTCGCTGACCACAGCGTGCATCTGCGACTCCGCGTGATCCGCGACGCCCGTTTCGGGGTTGCCGAGATGCGGGTCGCCGGCGACGATGCAATCGCCAGGCTGGTGGCCACGGCGGAGGCGGTCCGCAGTCACTCGCCAGCCGGCGAGCCGGTGCCGCTGTACGCACCCGACAGCGGCGTCGACGACAGCAGCGGCTACAGCGCGGTCACCGAGGCGGTCACGCCAGAACACCGGGCGGACCAGGTCGCCGCCGTCTGCGCGGCGGCTTCCGGGCGTGGCCAGACCGCATACGGCACCTGCGAGACGGGCGCCAGAGCGGTGGCGATGGTCAGCAGCGCCGGACTGCGGCGCACCGCCCGTCACAGTGTCGCCGAGCTCATCGCTGTGTGCCGCACCGACGACGGCTCAGCGTACGCGGCACGGCACGCCGCCGACGCAGCGCAGATCGACGCCGGCGAACTCGCCGCCGAGGTCACCGATCTCTGTGCGCGCAATCGGGGGGCGGAACCGCTCGAGCCGGGTACGTATGAGGTGGTGCTCTCGCCATACGCGGTTGCGGAGATGCTCGAGTACCTGGGGCTGGTCGGGCTCGGTGGTCTGGCTGTCCTCGAGGAACGCAGCTTCATGCGGTTCGGCGAACGGCTGATGAGCGAGTCGGTGACCATCACCGACGACGTCGGCAGGAGCGAGCTGGCGCCGCTGCCATTCGACGGTGAGGGCGCGAGCACCCTGCCTGTGACCATCATCGACCGCGGTGTGTGCAGTGCGGTCGTCCACGACTCCGTGACCGCGGCGCGGGCTCACCAACGCACCACCGGGCACTCCTTCCCGCAGCCGAATGCCGACGGGCCGCTGCCGCGGTACCTCTGCCTGGCGCCGGGCGACAGCGACCGCGACGCGATGGTGGCCGCGTGCGATCGCGGGTTGCTGATCACGCGGTTCTGGTACGTCCGGCCAGTGCACCCGCTGGCGACGATCATCACCGGCATGACCCGCGACGGCACCTTTCTCATCGCCAACGGCCGGCTGGTCCGCCCCGTCCGTGACCTGCGATTCACCCAGAGCATCGTGGGCGCGCTCGCCGGCGTCCGTTCCATCGGTGCGCATCGGCTGGCGGCACGCGGATATTTCGGCGCGACGCTGGCGCCGTGGCTTCACCTGGGCGCCTTCACATTCACCTCGTGAGGCGCGCCACCGCCATTTCTCGAGTCCGCCGCAGCCCCTGGGTGCTGATCCTGGCGGCGGTGGCGGTGCTCACCGTGGTCCGCAACCTCGCCGGTCTCGACGACGCGCCACCGGGCGCGTACGTCGACGAGACGTCGATCGGCTACAACGCATGGGCGATCGACACCCACGGGGTCGACGAGCACGGCGCCCACCTGCCGCTCTACTTCACCGCGTTTGGTGAGTACAAGAATCCCGTCTACATCTACACGCTGAGCGCGCTTCTCCGCGTGCTGCCGCTCACGGTCACCACCGAGCGTGTCCCCGCGGCGATCTTCGGACTGCTCACGTGCCTGTTCATCACCCTGATTGCGTTCCGGCGGAGCCGGTCGCTGCCGCTGACGACCCTGGTGCTGGCCCTGGCCGCGCTCACCCCGTGGCTGACCGTCGAGAGCCGTGTCGGCTTCGAGGTGATCGCTCTCGTCGCGGCTGTGTCGGGCGCGCTGCTCTGCCTGTCGATGGCCCAGGACACGGGGCGGTGGGCATGGTATGCCGGCGCTGGGCTGTTCTTGGGCATCGCGGTGTTCGCCTACAGCACCGCCCGCGTGGCGGTGCTCCTCTTCGCCGTTGCCCTCGTCATCGCCCACAGCCCGCACTGGAAACGCCATGTGCGAGCGTGGATGATCACGCTGGTCCCCGTCGTGGTCGCTTACGGGGTGCTGGCGGCGTGGAGCGCGCAGCACCCGGGGGCGATCACGGCCCGGTTCAACGCCATCAGCGTCGGGGCCGACGGGGCGCCGCTTGTGACCGTGGCAGGCAGGTTCATCGGCAACTACCTGACCTACTTCGGCCCCGACTTCCTGTTCGTGAGCGGCGACCACAACCCGCGCCACAACACGCAGTTCTCAGGGATGCTGATGTGGATTGCGCTGCCGCTGCTGCTGGCCGGGTTGGTGGGCGCGTGGCGTCGCCGCGATCAGCCGTTCGTGCGCTTCGCCATCCTGGGCCTGCTGGCCGCGCCCGTGAGCGCGGCGCTCACCATCGAGAGCGTCCCGCACGCGGTGCGCGCCGCGGTGATGCTGCCGTTCCTTCTCATCCTGTGCGTCGAGGGACTGGTATTCCTCACCGAGCACGCCGCATCGTGGCGTGGCTATGCGTACGCAGGAGCCGCCGTGGCGCTCGCTCTCCAGGGCGCTCTCTTCACCGTCGACATGTACGCGGCCTGGCCGGGGCGGGCCGCTGCAGCCTTCGACTATGGGGAGATCGACGCCATCACACGCGCGCAGGCCCTGAGTGGTGGCAGGCGGGTGCTCCTCTCGGTGAATCTCGATCAGCCCTACATCCAGGCCGCGTTCGCCTTCCGTCCGCCGCCGCCGCAGACCTTCGTCGCCAACTCCGCGTCCCCGCTGCTCGCTGCCCTGAACATGACCCTCTTCGACCCGGCCAACCCGCCGTCCGCGCCGGGCGCGATCGCAGTCCTGAGCGCGAGTGACCCGGCGCCAGCCAACGCGCAACGACTGTTCGATGAGGTGACACCGCCGGCCGCAGTCGCCCTCGCCCCAACGCCGCCGCCCGGCGTCACGGTGGTCGTCTACCGCCTCGGCTGATCGGTCGCGGCGAGCCGAGGACGCGGATTCGCCCCTCCCCTGTATGGTTCACCCTCTGCAGTCAGGGAGAGTGGTTCATGAACGATGTCGTCATCATCGAGGCGGTCCGCACGCCTCTTGGCCGCGGCAACCAGAAGAACGGCGACCTCCGCGACGTCCACCCTCTGCGGCTCGCGGCGCATGTGCTGCGCGAGGTCGTCGGGCGAGCCCGCCTCGACCCTGCGCTGGTCGAGGACGTGGTCATGGGCTGTGTCAGCCAGACGGGCGAACAGTCGATCAACATCGCCCGGCAGGCCGTCCTCCTCGCCGGCTTCCCCATCGAGGTTCCCGCCAGCACCGTCGACCGGCAGTGCGGGTCGTCCCAGCAGGCGGTGCACTTCGCCGCCAACCTCATCCAATCCGGCGTCTGCGACATCACCATCGCTGCCGGCGTGGAGAGCATGAGCCGGGTTCCCATGGGAAGCACGGTTCTGCAGGGTCCCGGCACTCCGTACCCGCCGGAGCTGCTCGAGCACTACGACCTCGTCAACCAGGGTCTTGCGGCGGAGATGATCGCCGGGCAATGGGGCATCAGCCGCGAGCAGGCCGACGCGTTCGCCACCGAATCGCATCACCGTGCGGCCGCGGCCCAGGCGGCAGGCCACTTCGACAGGGAGATCGCGCCCGTCGTCGTCGGCGAGAACGGGGAGAGCCAGGTGGTATCGCAGGATCAGGGGATCCGGCCAGCAACGACGGTGGAGGCGCTGGCGCAGCTGCAACCCTCGTTCCGCTCTGATGGCATCCTCCACGCGGGCAACTCGTCGCAGATCACCGACGGCGCCGCCGCCATCCTGCTGATGTCCCGCGATCGCGCGCATCAACTGGGGCTCACGCCGCGCGCGACAATCCGCTCCCAGGCCGTCGTCGGCGTCGACCCGGTCACCATGTTGACCGGCCCGATCCCCGCCACTCGGAAGGCTCTCGAGCGCGCGGGGCTTGCCATTGCGGACATCGACCTGTTCGAGGTCAATGAGGCATTCGCGCCCGTGGTCCTGGCCTGGGAGCATGAGCACCATCCCGACATGGCCAGGGTCAACGTCAACGGTGGCGCCATCGCTCTCGGTCACCCGCTGGGGGCGAGTGGCGCGCGGCTGATGACCACCCTGCTGCACGAGCTCGAGCGCCGGGATGCCCGCCTCGGCCTCGAAACCATGTGCTGCGGGGGTGGCCTGGGGACCGCAACCATCATCGATCGGGACGCCTGACGCGTTTTGCGCAGGGTCACGCTTCTGTCGCAGGCTGGCCGAAGCTCTGAGGGTGATTGGTATGCTCAGCCGGCTTTGCGCTTCACCACCGTGACCAATGGCCAGCGTCAGCCATGAAAAAAGTTCTCATCATCGAAGACTATTACGCTCTGGCCGACATCGAGTCGCTGCTCTGCACGATGGAGGGGTATGAGGTCAGGGTTGCCAAGAGTGGCGACGAGGGGCTGAGCGTGTTCACGGAGTTCGGACCCGACCTGGTGCTCCTCGACCTCATGCTGCCGGGTGAGTTGAGTGGCACACAGGTCCTCGAGCGCATTCGCGCCGAGCACGGGGACGCCGCCAAGGTCCTGGTGGTCAGTGCGCTGGTGAATGCGACGACCACGCCCAAGCTGGAGGCTTACGGCAACGTCCAGACGCTGGCCAAGCCCTTCAAGATCAAGGAGCTCGCCTCGCGCATCCAGTCGATGCTCGCGGCCTGACCGCAGCCGGCCCACATGCGCGCCGAGCCCCCGCCATCTGGGCGCGATGAGCCGCGCTCGCGGCGGCCCACCCGCCGAACCGTCCCGATGCAGCGCTGCCCGTATCTCGAGCAGATCCTCCGCGAGCCGGCGGTGTTGGGGATGCTGACCCGCTACAAGGCGGACTGTCACGTCGACCAGCGCACCCACAGCTTCACCGGTCGCCACCCGGTGCCCCCGTGCATCAGCGAACCCGCAACCTGCCACCTCTACCGCGAAAAGTGGGCGGAGGAGAGCCACCTCATCGATCGCTACCGCGACTGAGCAGCGGCCGCCGCGAGGCGCGACTCGACCTCGGGCGCGCCCGGACCGTCCGCATCACCGCCGCCGTAGACGGCGAAGTACCGCGACTGCGGATGGTGCAGCACGATCGCCGCGGTGGACTGTTCGGGCACCAGCTGATAACCCCCGGTGAGCTCGACCCCGATGAGCTCGCCGGGCACGATCCGGAAGAACGTCTCGTGGTCCTCGAGGTCCGGACACGACGGGTACCCCCATGAGTACCGACGCCCCCGGTCGGCGTCGAGCCCCAGCTCATCGCGAATTCTCTGGTGGAGCCATTCAGCTGTCGCCTCCGCCATCTGGGTGGCGAATCCATGCACGCGGAGCATGTCGTCGTACTCACCATCGCGCTGCAGCTGAGCAGTCAGCTCCGATGCGCCCGGGCCGGTGGTCACCAGCTGGAGCGCAACCACGTCGCGCTCGCCATCGCGCGCCTGCTCGACGGGTCGCACGTAGTCCGCGAGGCACAGACGGTTTTGGGCGCGCTGTCGGGGGAAGGAGAAGCGCGCCAGCTCGACATCGTGGTGCTCCGGGTCGTATATGACCACCGAGTCGCCGTCGGCGAGGGCGGGCCAGTACCCGTACACGGCCTGCAGGCGGAGCCACTCGCCCCGCCGCGCCTCGTCGATCGAGCGCGCCAGCCGCGGCTCGAGCTCCTCCTCGAGCAAGGCCGCCCACTTCACCGGGTCATGTACGCCCTTGAACTGCCAGCTCATCTTGAACAGCGAATTGCGATCGATGCCGGGAATGACGGCGTCGAGGTCGATGTCGTCGAGCCGGCGCGGGCCCCAGAACGGTGGCACCGGCAAGGCCACATCGGTTCGGGTGTCACTGCGCAGCGCCACCGGGGCGCCGTCCGTCTGTGCTGCCGCAGCGTGGCGCCGCGCGTCGCGCTCACTGTCGCGCTCGGCCTGGTGGACGGCCTCATCGCGGATTCGGTCGACCAGCGCGATCCGGCGTGGCTCGTCGCGCAGCTGCTCCACGGTGTCGAGGCCTTCGAAGGCGTCCTTGCAGTAGAAGACGCCCGGGTCGTAGGTGCGGCCGTCGTCGAGGGTCAGGATGCGCCGGCCGAACCCCCGATTGATGGCGGCTCCCCCGATGATCACAGGGAATCCCAGGCCGCGCGCGGAGAGCTCATGCAGGCACAGCGGCATCTGCTTGCTGGTGCTCACCAACAGCGCGCTCAGGCCGATCACGTCGGCGTCGACCTCGACGGCGCGGTCGATGATCGTGGTCAGAGGCACCTGCTTGCCGAGGTCGTGCACCGTGTAGCCGTTGTTGCTCAGGATGGTGTTGACCAGGTTCTTGCCGATGTCATGCACGTCGCCATACACGGTGGCGAGGACGACAGTGCCTTTGGACGTGCCCTCGACGCGATCGAGATACTTCTCGAGCTGACCCACAGCACGCTTCATCACCTCGGCGCTCTGCAGCACGAACGGGAGGATCAGCTCGCCCGCGCCGAACCGGTCGCCTACCTCCTTCATCGCCGGGAGCAGCACCTCGTTGAGGACAAGCACAGGGTCGCGTTCGGCGACGGCGAGATCGATCTGCTCCTCGATGCCGTCCCGACGGCGCTGGAGGATCTGGGCGTGGATTCGGGCGGCAGGGTCCATCCCCTCGTACGGATCGGCGCTGCTGTCGACGGCTGCCCTGTCACCCGCGCCGTCGAAGTGCGCGATGAAGCGCGCCAGCGAATCCTCGCGTCGGTTGAAGATGAGATCCTCGGCGAGCTCACGCTCGGTGGCACCGATCTCGGCATACGGAGTGATGTGGGCGGGGTTGACGATGGCGGCGTCCAGACCCGCCTGCACGCAGTGGTACAGAAAGACGCTGTTGAGGCACGGCCGGCTCGCCACCGAGAGGCCGAAGGAGACGTTGGAGACCCCGAGCACCGTCAGGACTCCGGGGAGCGCATCCTTGATGCACCTGATTCCCTCGATGGTCTGGTGGGCTGAATCGATGTACTCCGCCTCGCCCGTCGCCAGCGTGAATGTCAGGGCGTCGAAGAGAAGCTGCTCGGGGTGCAGACCGAACTCTTCACACGCGAGGTCGCGGATCCGCGTCGCCACCGCCAGCTTGCGCGCGGCCGTGTTGGCCATCCCGGCCTCGTCGATTGTCAGCGCGATCACGCATGCGCCGTGCTCGTGCACCAGTGGGAGCACGTTCTCACACCGGGTACGGCCGTTCTCGAGGTTGACACTGTTCACCACAGCGCGTCCGGGATATGCCTCGAGCGCGGCCCGAATCACTGCCGCGTCGGTGCTGTCGATGATCAACGGCGCGTCGACCGACATCTCCAGACCGCGGACCACCTCGCGCATCTGCTCGGCCTCGTCGTTGCGCTCGGTGACGGCAACGCAGACGTCGAGTGCGTGCGCGCCCCCCTCGGCCTGTCCCCGGCCGATGGCAACGATGCCGTCGTAGTCGTCAGCGAGGAGGAGCCGCTTCACCGCCCGCGATCCCTGCGCATTGACTCGTTCGCCGATGAGCAGAGGCGCCGGTTGCTGCCGGAGCTCGAGGTCGCTCATGGCGCTGGCCAGGCGCGGGACGCCGTCGCCGCGTCGCTGCGGAGCGGGGAGCAATCCAACCCGCCGGACAAGCTCCGCGATGTGAGCGCTGGTGGTCCCGCAGCAGCCACCGACCGCCGCCACACCAAGACGGCGGACGAAGTCCTCGAGCTGCACTCCCATGTCGACGGCGCCCAGCGGGAAGTGGGCTCGTCCGGCGACGTTGGTGGGGATGCCGGCGTTGGGGATGCACGTCACAGGGACAGAGCTGCGCTCGGTGAGCATGCGGATGCCGTCGCGCATCAGCTCGGGACCTGTCGAGCAATTGAGTCCGATGAGGTCGACACCGAGCGCGTCGAGGATGGTTGAGACCGCTCCCGGCTGGGTTCCCAGCAGCATCGTTCCGCTGCTGTCGAGCAGGCTGACGGAGGCCTGGATGGGGACCGTCACGCCGGTGCGGACGAACGCCTCGCGGCAGCCGAGGATCGCCGCTCTCACCTCGAGGATGTCCTGCGCCGTCTCGATGATGAGTAGGTCGCTGCCGCCTTCGATCAGGCCCTGCGCCTGTTCGGCGAACGCCTCCACCAACTGCGCGAAGCTGATGTTGGACAGCGTGGGATCACTCGATGAGGGCAGATACCCGGTCGGCCCCATGCTTCCCGCCACGAAGCGTGGCCGGTCAGCGGTGCTGTACTCATCGCAGAGGCGCCGTGCCAGGGCGGCCGCCTGCCGGTTCAGCTCCAGGGTGTGCTCGGCCTGTCCCCATTCGCTGAGGCGTAGACGGGTCGCCTGGAAGGTGGCCGTCTCCACGATGTCGCAGCCGACTTCGAGGAACGAGCGATGGACCTTCTCGACGAGGTGCGGCGCGTGCAGCACGAGACCGTCCATCCAGCCTTCGAGGGCCGGCCCCCCGAAATCAGCGGCGGTGGGCTCCAACGACTGAAGGCCGGTGCCCATGCCGCCGTCATAGACGAGGACGCGCTGGCCGAGCGCATCGAGGAACGATCGGCGAGGTGTCGCCGGCAATTGGGACATTCCCTCTCCTGTGCAGTTGGTTCGATTCTACTGGCGAATCGAATTCTCGCGGCCGCAATCGTGGCGGGCGCCGTGTTACCCTCGCCCGCGTTGCGGGCCCCGCCGCACAGCATTTCGGGAGATCCTGTTGGCACGACGTCCACCTCGGCCCGGCGGCGCCCGCCGCCGCGGTCCCGCACGCCGCCGCGATCCTGCGGCGGCAGCCGAGGCGGCTGAGGTCAAGGAGGAGACGATCGAGATGGATGCGACCGTCGTCGAGCCGCTCCCCAACGCCATGTTCAAGGTCAAGCTGCTCACCGGCCAGGAGGTCCTCGCCTACACCGCCGGAAAGATGCGCAAGTTCTACATCCGCATCCTGATCGGCGACAAGGTGCGGGTCGAGCTCAGCCCGTACGACCTCACCTGCGGGCGGATCACCTTCCGCTACAAGTAACGCGCGGATGGCGGTCTACGTCATCGTGCTTGTGGTCGTGGTGCTGCTGCTGGTCGCGGCCTACCGCTCGCTCGGTGGCTCCGCGCCGCGGCCGGCCGACACGCCCGCCCTGCTGGCGACGCTGCATGCGCAGCTGCGCAGCTCTCTCGACGGACTCTCGTCGTGGGCGGACGCGCCCGCGCCGCGCACCGCAGACGAGGACGCAGCGCGCGCCGGTCGCCGGCGCACCGCCGGTGTCCAGCAGACGCTCGACAGCCTTCCGCCCGCGCAGGATCTCGGCGAGGACGATGCCGCTGCCCGCGCCCTGCTGGCGGTCGCTGCCGAGGACGCATCGTGGGCGTGGCGCATTGTCCAGGCCGACGGCGCCAGCCCCGGGCTCAGCGCCGCGGTGCTCGCGCTTCGCGACCACGCCGCCGAGTGCTGCGCCGCGGCGCAGCGTCTACTTGGCCTCCCGGCGGGAGGCGAACCAGGCGACCGTCTGTGACAGCCCCTCGCCCAGGGCTTTGCGCGGACGCCAGTCGAGAATATCGGCCGCACGCGCGATGTCGAGCGCAGAGCGACGCTGCTCGCCGGGTTTGCCAGGCCCGTGCTGCGGCTCCCGCGACACCCCGGCGGCACGGGCGATGTGCGCATACAGCGAGTTGACGTCGCATTCGATGCCGGTGCCGATGTTGTACGCACCGAGGTGCGTCGTTGTGGCGGCGCGCAGGTTGGCGGCGACGACGTCGTCCACATGCACGTAATCACGCGTTTGGCCGCCATCACCGTTGATGACCGCGTCGCGACCGTCGAGGAGGCGCTCGGCGAAGATCGCCACCACCCCGGCCTCGCCGTGCGGATCCTGCCGCGGCCCGTACACGTTGGCATAGCGCAGCGCGAGGAACTCGAGCCCGTGCACCCGGGCAAACACGCTGCCGTAGCTCTCGCCGGCGAGCTTGGCGGCGCCGTAGGCAGACGCCGGCGCGCACCCGTGGGTCTCCGGCGTCGGCAGCACCTCGGTGTCACCGTAGAGCGCGCCCCCACTCGACGCGAACACCACCCGGCGCACCCCCGCCCGCACGCACGCGTCGAGCACATTGACGGTGCCGAGCACATTGATGCGCGTGTCGAGCACCGGGTCGCTGACCGAGCGGCGCACGTCGATCTGCGCGGCCAGGTGGAAGACGATGTCGGGCGCGGCCGTGGCCACCACCGCCGCCAGCCCCGGATCCCCCACATCCACACGATGAAAGTTCGCGGCGCTCGCAACCTGCTCGCGCTGTCCGCGCGACAGGTCGTCGACCACGCTCACCTGAGCGCCCTCGCCCAGCAGGGCGTCGACCAGCGTCGAGCCGATGAACCCAGCCCCGCCGGTGACCAGAGCCCTCAACGGACTGCGCGGCTCAGCGCGTCGTCGCGGACGCGCGGCAGGCGCATGTGCATCACCGCGAACACCACAGCACCGATCGCGACCACGCTGCCGTAGCTGATGCTGCGGTCGAGCAGCGCGATGCTCAGCGCCGCATTGCGACCCAGGCCGCCGACGCTCACCAGGACTCCCACCATGCCCGCCTCGACGAGCCCCAGACCGCCCGGCAGGAAGGGCACGGTGGTGAGCAGAGCGGCGACCAGCGCGATCAACAGCAGCTGGGCGGGCCCCAGCGAACCTCCGTCGCCGAGCGCGAAGACCACGAGAGCAAGCCGAGCGCTCTCCATCGCCCACACCAGCGCAGTCAGCGGGATGAGCACCTCGAGGTGGCGGAACGAGGCGACGGTGCCCATGCGGAAGCTCTCGTAGCGATGGAACACCGCCTCGGGGAGCAGACGCAGCAGCCGCTGCCCGCGCCCCGCGCGCATCACCAGGATCGCCGCGACCCCGGCCGCGCAAACAGCGACGCCGGCGACCAGGTAGGGGATCAACACCCCAGGGGCGCGGTCGCGGAAAACGATCGCCCCGGAGATCAACAGCAACCCCATCAGCACCACCAGGTCGAGCAGGCGCTCGGCGATGATCGTGCCAAGCGCCCGCGACACCGGCACACGCTGGCGCAATCGCGCCAGGTAGGCGCGGTACACGTCGCCCATCTTCGCGGGCACCACGCAGTTGACGAAGAACGACACCACCATGATCGGCACCAGGGGCATGGTCGGGCGGTCCTCGCCGGCGTTGCGCAGCAGCAGCTTCCACCGCCAGCTGCGCACCAGGAACGACGCCTGGTAGACGATGAGAGCGGCCAGGTACAGCCCCAGGTTGGCGTGGCGAATCCGGTTCCATGCGTCCGACCAGTCGATCGGCGCCCGCCACACGGCCACGGCGACGATCACCGCAGCCGCGGCCAGCGACAGCACGGTGCGACGGGTGAGGAGTCGGCCGGGCGACGCCAGCGCCGCGCTGTCCGGTGCCGGCTCGGTCACCGCGGGACTCAGCGACACAGCAGACAACGGTAGCAGCGGATCGCGGCGTGGACAGTCACTTCACTCTGCGATCAGGGGGACCGCCGGCGACCCACCCGGCTCATCAGCGGCCGCCGCTGCTCAGGGGTCGCCATGTCCTCGAGGTGACGCTCGCGCTCGGCGAGCACCCGGGTGACGGTGTCGATCCGATCGTTGTCGCCTCTCTCCGAGAAGGGTCGGCTGTCCCACTGGCGGATCTGGAATACCGCCTTGAGCGCACAGTAGGGCAGCGCGAGGGTGGTCAGCTCCTGCTCGCCCTGGGGGACGATCCGCCAGATGCCGCCGTGGCGGCCAAGCAGGGCTCCCGGCTCGATCGACGCGCGCAGCACCTGCCCGTCGACGAAGTGGAAGGCGGCCCTGTCCCACGCGCTGGTCACCTCGGTCGCGGGGGCGGCCTCGGGTGAGCCCACCACGATCTGGGTGATCGCGGTCAGGGGCAGGATGGCGCGCTGGTTGTTGGGCTCGACGCCGCGCACCTCGGCCTCGATCACCGGCATCTCGAACGTGAGCTCCGGGATCTCGGCGTGGAGGACCTCGCCGTCAACGAAGCTGATCACCACCGCGGCCATCCCCGCAGGGTACGGCAGCACCGAGCGCGTGCGCCCCCGGCCGTCACTGAAAGGTCACGCAGATGGTCCAGAAGCCGGGGGTACGATGGCCGAGCATGCCGCTGGTCCAACGCCTCTGGAGTCGCCTCAACTTCTCCGTGAAGTTCGCGGTGATCATGTCGGTCGCCGGGGTGCTGATCGCAGTCATCCCGCTGTCGCTCGCCGGCCAGCAGAACAACAGCCAGGCCACCGAGCGTGCCGCCGACAAGGCCGGGGTAATCGTCAACCTGATCCTCGGCCAGGAGAAGTCCCTGGCCGCGTTCGCCGGCGGGATGACCCAGGAGCTGGCGCCGGCGCTCAACTCCCACGACACAGTGACGCTGACCAGCACGCTGCAGCGCTATTCGCAGGTCAACACGCCGTCCGATGTCGTGGGGGTGCACGGCTCGCTTGCTGACGCGGCCGTCGTCGGCGGCAGCGCGTTCTCAACCAGCGACCCTCTGTACAACCTCTTCGCCCAGCAGGGACGTCTGTCCTACACAGTGCTCGCGGGACCCGACGGAGCGCCCTGGCTGGTCGGCGCCAGCATGCTGGCCGGCAGCGATGAGACAGCGTTCATCGCGCGTCCCGTCGACGCAACCTTCATCCAGGCCCTCGCCGGCACCATCACCACCTCAGCGGACACCGCCGGCGTCGCCATCATCCGCGCCGGCAAGGTGGTCACCCCGGGGAGCTCGATCCTCAACCAGACCGTAACGCCGGGTTCCGCAGTGGGCAGCGCCATCCAGTCGGCGCTCGACAGGTCGCCCTCCCCGCAGGTCATCGACATCGGCGGCCAGAGCACGGGCGTCGACGTCCAGCCGCTGACCTCAGGCTTCGCGGTGCTGGTCACCACACAGGTCACCTCGGCGACCAGCCTGTGGCAACCCGCTCTGCTCCTGCTCGGGCTAATCGTGGTGGCGATGTTCTGCATCGTCCTGGTGGTTCAGACCGACCTGCAGCGCCCCCTGCGCCGGCTCGACCGCGCGGTCGCGGCGATGGCACGCGAGGACTACGACACGCCGGTGCCGAGCCCCGCGGGCGGGGAGATCGGCCGCCTGGCCTCGAGCTTCGAGGAGATGCGCCGCCAGCTGCGCGCCACCATCGCCGGCAGCAAGGCACGCGCGTCGATCGCCTACGAGCTCAACTCACCGCAACCACTCGAGACCGCGCTCGGAGAGGTCTGCGCGCACCTGCGACGCTCGGCGGCCGCCGACACCGCGTTCATCCTGGTGAGCGGCTCGGAGATGACCGACAGCTTTGCCGTCTCCGACGGCGCCGCGTTCGACATCGATGTCAACGAGGTGCTCAGCGGCGAGGGACCGATCGGCACCGCGCACCGCAACCCGGGCACCGACTCCCTCATGGCCGGAGCTGCGTCGGAGAGCAGCGAGGCGCAGACGGGGCACCGCGAGTTCTGCGCGGCGCCGCTGCGCATGGGACGCACGGTTCTCGGGGTGCTCGGCCTGGCCCGCGCGCGCGGCGGCTTCAGCAGCGGTGACGCGGCTCTGGTGGCGACCTCCGCCGAGCAGGTCGCCCTGGCGCTGGAGCGCTATCGTTTCATCGCCATGGTGCAGCGCCAGGCCAGCATCGATGACCTCACCGGCCTCTACAACCACCGTTTCCTCGTCGACTATCTCGGCCAGCAGGTGGCCCTCGCCGAGCGGCTCAACACCCCGCTCGCGGTGCTGGTGCTCGACCTCGACCATTTCAAGCGGGTCAACGACACCCACGGACACCCGGTTGGTGACGTCGTGCTCACCGCCTTCGCCCACACCCTCACCACCAGCATCAGGCGCGCCGACCTCGCGGCCCGCTACGGCGGCGAGGAGTTCATCGTGGTGATGTCGAACACCGCTGCCCCCGATGCCCGCCGCGTCGCCGAGAAGATCAGGTCGGCGGTGGAGGCGCTGGTGGTACCGGTCGACAGCGGCGGCCAGGCGGTCACCCTAACGGTCAGCGTCGGCGGCGCTGCCTACCCCGAGCACACCACCACTGCCCAGGAGCTGCTGGCGACGGCGGACGCCGCCCTTTACGATGCCAAGCACGGTGGTCGCAACCGCGTGAGCATGGCCGGAGATGGCGACACCGAAGTTGAGGTGCCCAGCAATGCCACGACCGTCGTCCGCACCCGTTGACCTGCGCAGCGATACCTTCACCACGCCCGACGACGCGATGCGCCGCGTCATGGCGGCCGCGGAGGTGGGCGACGACGTCTGGGGCGAGGATCCCACCGTCCGCCGTCTCGAGGAGGCCATGGCCGCTCGCCTCGGCAAGGAGGCGGCGGTGTTCGTCCCCAGCGGCACCATGGGCAACCTGTCTGCGCTCGCGGCCCAGACCCGTCCCGGCGACGCCGTGATCGTCGACTCGCAGACGCACATGATGCTCAACGAGGCAGGCGGCGCCGGAGCGGTCGCCGGGGTGATGCTCCACACCGTCGACGCGAGCGCGGGCGCGCCAAGCGCTGCACAGGTGACCGATGCCGTCAGTGACCCCGACATCCACCACCCGCCGTCTCGATTGCTCTGGCTTGAGAACACCCACGGTGGTCGCGCCGGCCTGGCGGTGGCCCCGCCGGACATTGACGTCGCCTGCACCGCTGCGCAACGCGCCGGCCTGCGCGTGCACTGCGACGGCGCCCGCCTGTTCAACGCAGCTGTGGCGCTGCGCGTCGACGCGGCGCGATTGGTCACCGGCTGCGATACGGTGTCGGTCTGCCTCAGCAAGGGCCTCGGCGCTCCGGTCGGGTCGGTGGTCAGCGGCGATGCGTCCTGCATCGCGACCGTGCGCCTGTGGCGCAAGCGTCTCGGTGGTGGCATGCGCCAGGCGGGCATCCTCGCCGCGGCCGGGCTGTTCGCGCTGGAGCACAACGTGCAGCGGCTGGCCGACGACCACAGCAACGCCGCCATGCTCGCCGCCGAGCTGCGCAACGCTCCCGGCGTCGCCGTGGTCGAGGTCGCGCTGCCCACCAACATGGTCATGTTCGACACCGAGCTGCCCGGCGCGGAGGTGACGCGCCTCGCCGCAGCGCAGGGCGTGCTCCTCGCCCCGGTGGGCACTCACCGCCTGCGCTGCGTGACCCACAAGGACGTCGACGCCACCGACGTGCGCCGCGCCGCCACCGCGCTGAGCGCCATGTTCACGAGCCTGCGCGCCACCGGCCGCGCTGCGCAACCTCTCTCGGCTTAAACCAAAGAGAGGCCCCGCCACGATGGCGAGGCCTCTCCGATGGCTACGAGGTCAGCTGCTTGCCGCTGTGGCTGGAGCTGCGGCCGCTGGTGCCGACGCGACCTTGCGGGCGCCACGCCGTGCGCCGACGCGCTTGGCGGCGGGCTTGCGTGCGGTGGCGCGCTTGGCGGTCGTCTTCCGTGCCGTGGCGCGCTTGGCAGCCGGCTTGCGTGCGGTGGTGCGCTTGGCGGCCGTCTTGCGTGCGGTGGCGCGCTTGGCGGCTGGCTTCCGACGGGTTGTGGCCTTGCGGGTGGCGGTCCGCTTGCGCGCGGTGGTGCGCTTGGCGGTCGACTTGCGCGCCGTGGTGCGCTTGGCTGCCGGCTTGCGACGCGCGGTCGTCTTCCGGGCGGTGGTGCGCTTGGCGGTGCGCTTGGTGGCGCGCTTGGCGGTTGCCTTCCGGGCGGTGGTGCGCTTGGCGGCCGTCTTGCGACGGACTGTCCTGCGCTTGGCCCCGGCGGCCTTGCGTGTGGTCCTGCGCTTGGCCGTGCCGCCGGTGACACGGCGGGCTGCCTTGCGGATCTCGCCCTCGAGACGGGACACGCTCTTCTCAAGTCCCGCGAGTCGCTTCTCGAGCTCGTTGAGTGGCAAGGCCTTCACCAGTCCCTGCACTGCCTTCAATAGATCACCACCACCAGTGTTGGCGCGGCGGCGAGCGGTTGCGCTCACCCGTTTCACAGTGCGGCTGACGGCTTTGCTCGCGCCGCCTCTGCTGCGTCTTGTCCTGGCCATATCGTACGGGCCTCCTTGTTGATGGTCCCTTCGTTCCGGACCATCACAACGGCTGTTTGTGACAGGAGGTGGTGTAAACCTCCCGCCGGGTCGTGCATAGCATGGTGGCTATACACACTATTGTCAATGTGTGTGCGTCTTTGTGACATGTGTGGCGGCATCCGCTGAGCCATCTGAGCGGGAGCTGACCACGCCGTGCGCCGTCGACGCGACGCTGGCGGGCGCTGACAACACGTCCGACAGCGCCACCAATGTGCCGTGTGGAAGCCCCCGACGGGCGGTCGCGCGAGATAAGGTGTGGGCCATGACCGCCGTCGTCAAGGGCAGCGCATCCCTGGCCATCGCCCAGCACCATTTCGACCGCGCCGCCGAGCAACTCGACCTCCACCCGTCGGCGCGGCCAATGCTCCGGACGATCAAGCGCGAACTGATCGTTCACTTCCCAGTCGAGATGGACGACGGCAGCTTTCGTGTATTCACCGGGTTCCGTGTCCAGCACAACATTGCGCGCGGCCCGGCCAAGGGCGGGCTCCGTTATCACCCCGCGATGACCCTCGCGGACGCACGCGGGCTGGCCATGTATATGACGTGGAAGGCGGCGGTCGTCGACCTGCCTTTCGGCGGCGCTAAGGGTGGCGTGATCGTCGACCCCAAGCAGCTCACCACGCCCGAGCGCGAGCGACTGACCCGCCGGTTCACCACCGAGATCTCGCTGTTGATCGGCCCTGACCGCGACATCCCCGCGCCCGACATCGGCACCGGTCCGCAGGAGATGGCCTGGGTCATGGACACCCTGTCGATGCACGCCGGTTACTCCGTGCCGGCGTCGGTCACCGGCAAACCAACGGTCATCGGTGGGTCCGAAGGCCGTCATGCATCCGTCGGCCGCGGGCTGGCCACCGTCGCCGTCCGGGCGCTCGGCGACTCCGGCATCGATCCGGCCGGCGCGACCGTCGCCGTCCAGGGTTTTGGCCAGGTCGGGTCATCCACCGCGCAGCTGCTCGCCGCGGCAGGTCTGCGCGTCGTGGCCGTCTCCGACAGTCGCGGTGGCCTCCACAACGACGCGGGGCTCGACGTCGACGCGCTCACCACGCTCAAGGAGGAGGGCGGCTCGCTATCCGATCACATCGGCGCTGACTCGCTCACCAACCAGGAGCTCCTCGGGCTGGACGTCGACCTTCTCGTCCCCGCCGCGCTGGAGGCCAGCATCACCGGCGCCAACGCCGGCACCGTGCGCGCTCGGGTCATCTGCGAGGGCGCCAACGCCGCCATCGACCCGGACGGCGACGCCATCCTCAATGACCGCAACGTGCTGATCATCCCCGACATCCTCGCCAACGCCGGAGGGCTGGTGGTCTCGTACTTCGAGTGGGTGCAGGACCTCCAGCAGCTCTTTTGGGCCGCCGGTGACGTCAACGGGCGCCTCCGCGAGGTGATGGTGCGCAGCTACGACGAGGTGCGAACCCGGGCGCAGGCAGAGCGGGTCACGATGCGCGAGTCGGCGCACCAGATCGCCGTCGCCAAGGTGGCGGCCGCCAGCGAGGTCCGGGGCATCTATCCGTAGTCTCGCCCCTTCCCTCGGCGCCACCTGGCGCCCTTCGCTACCATGCCTTTCCTATAGGAAGGAGTGGTGGCTGTGGCCGACGGGCGACGCGTTCTGATCACCGGCGTCTCGCGGTTCTGGGGGGCCGAGCTGGCTGCGCGGCTCGAGGCGGATCCGGGCGTTGACCAGATCGTCGCGGTCGACACGCAGGGGCCCGCCCGGCAGCTGGCGCGCACCGATTTCGTGCGCGCCGATATTCGTCACAGCCTGGTGGGCAAGCTGGTGCGCGGGCTGCACATCGACACGGTGGTGCACGCCGGCCTCGTCGTCGACCCACAGCAGGCCAGCCGTCGCTCGGTGCACGAGACCAACGTCATCGGCACCATGAACCTGCTCGCCGCCTGCAGCGGCGCGGACAGCCCGGTGCGCCGCCTGGTGGTCAAGTCGAGCACCGCGATCTACGGGAGCGAACCCGGCGACCCCTCCTTCTGGAGCGAGGACATGCGTCGTGCGTCGCCAGCGCGCGACAGCTTCACCCGCGACCTCGACGAGATGGAGTCCTACGTGCGCGAGTTCGAGGTTCGCCATCCCGCCATCGCCGTGACACTGCTGCGCTTCGGCAATGTCCTCGGCGAGGTGCACGACTCACCGTTCGCGCGTCTCTTCGACCTCCCCGTGATCCCGACGGTGTTCGGCTTCGACCCCCGCCTGCAGTTCCTCGACGAGAGTGACGCCGTCGCTGCTCTCGACCACGTGACCCGCGGCGACTGCCGCGGCACGTACAACGTCGCCGGCGCGGGCGTGGTCGTGCTCAGCCAGGCGATCTCCCTGATGGGCAAGATCAACGCGCCGGTCATCCCTTTCGTCGGCGGGAGCCTGGCGATGCGCGTGCTCGACCGCTTCGGCCTGGTCGCCTTCCCAATCGAGCTGGTCCGTCTGCTGCAGTACGGCCGCGTCGTCGACACCTCGCGACTGCACGACGAGCTGGGCTTCGTGCCTGAGCGCGGCACCATCGACACCGTTCTCGAGCACGGCCGGCGCCGCCGCGTCCGCGGCCTGGTCGACGACGCCGAGCCATACCGTTACGAGCACGAGCTCGAGGAGTTCCTGCGCAGCCGGGGCCGCCGCGGCGAGGACAACGGGCCCCCCAGGCCGAGGGCCGCGTCCGCACCCACAGTGCGCGCCCGCCGCCGTCGCAGCGCGCAGCCCACACCGGACGCCGAAGAGGCCACATGACCACGCCTACCCGGAGGCTGCCCGCTCGCGCCGCGTCGCAGAACGGTCATCGCTCACTTCGCCCGGACGAGGTCCTCGTCGCGCAACCACAGGCGCGCGGACGCCGGCGCCGCGCGCCACCGCGTCCGTCGCTGCCATCGCTTCCGTCGCTGCCGTCGCTGCCGTCGCTTTCCGGCCTGGCAGCGCTGCGCCGCGACCTGCCCGCGACCGTCATGGGTGCCACCGGCGCACTGGCGTTGCGCCTGCGTGAGCTGACCGGTCGCGACGTCATCGACCTCGAATCCCTCCAAGAGGTGATCAGCGTCTACTACCGGCTCGCCGCGCTGCGCGAGCAGCATCGCAACGGCGTGTTCGACGTCGATGACTTCGGCTTCGACCGCGGGCTCACCGAGGCTCTGATCCCGCTCTTTAGGGTGTTGTCGCGACGCTACTGGCGCGTCGAGGTCGATGGCACCGAACATCTGCCGCAGCGCGGCGGCGCGCTGCTCGTCTCCAACCACGCCGGGGTGCTGCCGTGGGACGGGGCGATGATCAAGGTGGCGGTGTTCGACGCCGCCGAGCGCCACGCTCGAGCATTGATGGCCAGCTGGTTCGATGAGCTCCCGGTGGCGTCATGGTTGCTGCGCCGCACCGGCCAGGCGCCCGGCCACCCCGACGACACGCTGCGCCTGCTGCGCCATGGCGAGCTGGTGCTGGTGTTCCCCGAGGGCGTTCGGGGCACCGGCAAACCGTGGAGCGAGCGCTACCGGCTGCGCCGCTTCGGCCGCGGCGGCTTTGTCGAGGTGGCGATGCATGCCGGCGTCCCAGTCGTGCCGGTCTCGGTGATCGGCTCCGAGGAGACGTATCCGATGCTCGCCGACCTGCAGCCGCTGGCCCAGTTGCTGGGCATGCCCTACTTTCCGATAACGCCGACGTGGCCGCTGCTCGGCCCGCTCGGATTCATCCCGCTGCCCAGCAAGTGGCGGATCACCTTCCACGCCCCGGTCGACGTCGGCAGCAGCGACGCCACCCCCGAGCCGGCCACGGTGATGGAGCTGGCCGACAGCATCCGCGCCACCATCCAGGGCGGCGTGGTCGACGACCTGATGCGCCGCCAGCGCGTCTTCCGCGGCTGACTCGCGGCGGACACCACATGTGGTGGGTGGGGGCAGCGCGCGTACAAGATGCTGCGCTGGACGACTCCGGACGGCTCTGGTGCTCTGCTACACTGCCTTGATGGTGGGGTTGTCGTTGCCCGCTCTGTGTATCACCCAGCCAGCAGTGTGCCGCGCTGGGTGTTTCTGTCTCTGGGATGACGTGATCGGGAGGCCAGATGGAGATCGAGCTCGGTAGGGGAAAGATGGCCCGGCGCGCCTATGGCTTCGATGAGGTGGCGCTTGTCCCCGGGCGGGTGACCATCAATCCCGACGAGATCGATGTGACCTTCGCGCTCAACGGCTCCAAGTTCGAGATCCCCTTCCTCGCCGCGGCCATGGACGGCGTCGTCGACGTCAGGTTCGCGCAGGAGATGGGACGGCTCGGCGGCGTCGCCGTGCTCAACCTCGACGGCGTGCAGACCCGCTACGAGGATCCCAGCGACGTCCTCCGCGAGATTGCCGCCTCCAGCCCGCAGGAGATCAACGTCCTGCTCCAGAAGATCTACTCCGCGCCGGTGCAGGACGGGCTGATCGGCCAGCGTATCGAGGAGATCAAATCAGCCGGCGTGGCCTGCGCGGTCTCGACGACCCCGGCCCGTGCCGAACGCCGCGCGCCTATCGTCCACGAGGCCGGCGCCGACCTGCTCGTGGTCCAGGGCACCGTGCTCACCGCACGCCATGTCAGCAAGAGCTACAAGCACCTCAACTTCAAGGATCTCACCGCCTCGCTCGACATCCCGGTCATCGCCGGCAACTGCGTCGACTACGCCACCGCGCTCGAGCTGATGGATACCGGCGTCAAGGGCCTGCTCGTCGGTGTCGGACCCGGCGCCGCGTGCACCACGCGCGGCGTGCTCGGTGTCGGCGTCCCCCAGGTCACAGCCACAGCCGACTGTGCGGCCGCCCGCGACGACCACCTCCGTCGCAGTGGGGAGCGGGTGGCGATCATCACCGACGGGGGCATGCGCCTCGGCGGCGACGTCGCCAAAGCGTTCGCCAGTGGCGCCGACGCGGTGATGATCGGCTCGATCTTCGCCTCGGCGCAGGAAGCGGCCGGTGGCGGCAACCACTGGGGCATGGCCACGCCCGACCCCAACCTTCCCCGCGGCACGCGTATCCGTACCGGCGTCAAAGGAACACTGGCCGAGATCCTCTTCGGCCCCGCCCACGTCGACGACGGCAGCATGAACCTGGTCGGGGCGCTGAAGAGCTCCATGGGCGTGTGCGGCGCCCGCGACATCCGCGACTTCCAGCGCACCGAGATGGTGATCGCCCCGTCGATCAAGACAGAGGGAAAGGTCCAGCAGCGCGAGCAGCGCGTCGGGATGGGGGTTTGAGCCGCGGGATGGCCCTCGCTCCCCAGCAGGACTCGATCGCACCGGCGGATCCGACCGTCGCCCAGGACACCGTGCTGGTCCTCGATTTTGGTTCCCAGTACTCGCAGCTGATCGCTCGCCGCGTCCGCGAGGCGAGGGTGTACTGCGAGCTGGTTGCGGGCACAATCAGCGCCGACGAGGTCCGCCGTCGCGCACCGCGCGGGCTCATCTTCAGCGGCGGACCAGCCTCGGTCTACGATGACCGCGCCCCGCTCCCCGACCCCGCGATCTACGAGCTCGACCTGCCCATCCTCGGTGTCTGCTACGGCATGCAGCTCCTCGCCTTCCAGCTCGGCGGCGCCGTCAAGCCGGCCGAGCGCCGCGAGTACGGGCACGCCTCCATCAGCATCGACGAGCGCAGCGGCATCTTCGAGCGGCTGCCCTCGGAGATCGACGTGTGGATGTCGCACGGCGATGTCATCACCCAGGTGCCACACGGATTCCACCCCGTGGCCCACTCGCTCAACTCCCCGTACGCGGCGATCAGCGGACCCAACGGCCGCTACGGCATCCAGTTCCATCCCGAGGTGGTGCACACCCCGCTGGGGCGCGACATCCTGCGCAACTTCCTCATCGACGTCTGCGGCTGCGCGGGCACCTGGGAGCCGTCGTCATTCATCGAGATGGCGGTCAACGACATCCGCGCCCGCGTCGGCTCCAAACGGGTGCTCTGCGCGCTCAGCGGTGGCGTCGACTCGGCGGTGGCGGCGACGCTGGTGCACCACGCCATCGGCGACCAGCTCACCTGCGTGTTCGTCGACAACGGCCTGCTCCGCCGCGCCGAGGGCGAGCGCGTCGTCGAGATCATGAGCCACCAGCGCCACATCGACCTGGTCCACGTTGGCGCCACCGAACGCTTCCTCACAGCGCTGGCCGGGGTCGTCGACCCCGAGGAGAAGCGGCGCCGCATCGGCCGCACCTTCATCGAGGTCTTCGACACCCAGGCGCGCCAGCTCGGCGACATCGACTTCCTCGCCCAGGGCACGCTCTACCCCGACGTCATCGAGTCGACGTCGCATGACACCCACAACGCACAGAAGATCAAGACCCACCACAACGTCGGCGGCCTCCCCGAGGACCTGCGCTTCCAGCTCGTCGAGCCACTGCGCTACCTGTTCAAGGACGAGGTCCGCCAGGTCGGTCTCGCGCTCGGGCTGCCCGAGGACATGGTCTGGCGCCAGCCGTTCCCCGGACCAGGCCTGGCCATCCGCATCGTCGGCGAGGTCACCGCTGAGCGTCTCGAGACGCTGCGCGCCGCCGACTGGGTGGTCATCGACGAGATCAAGCGCAGTGGCCTGTACCGCAAGGTCTGGCAGAGCTTCGCCATCCTCACGCCGATCTCCTCGGTCGGGGTGATGGGCGACAACCGCACCTACGCCAACGTTGTCGCCATCCGCATCGTCGAGTCCGATGACGGCATGACCGCCGACTGGGCCAAGATCCCGTACGACGTGCTCGCCACCATGAGCAGGCGTATCGTCAATGAGGTGGCTGGCGTCAACCGCGTGGTCTACGACATCTCGAGCAAACCGCCCTCCACCATCGAGTGGGAATAGGCCCGACCCCGCGGCGCATCCTGGTCGCCGGCTCCGGCGCCCGGGAGCACGCGCTGGCCTGGGCCTGCGCGCGGCGCCACAGCGACCTACAGGTCACCTGCGCGCCCGGCAACGGTGGCACCGCCAGCTTCGCGACCAACGTCGCCGTCGCCGCCGACGACCCCCAGGCGATCGTCCACTTGGCCCGCGAGGTGCACGCAGGGCTGGTCATCATCGGTCCCGACATGGCTCTCGCCGCCGGCGTGGCCGACGCCTGCCGCGAGGCGCGCATCGCCGTCTTCGGTCCCAGCGCCGCCGCCGCCCGCATCGAGAGCAGCAAGGCCTTCGCCAAGCAGCTGATGGACAGCGCCGGCATCCCCACCGCACGCTGGCGCGCAGGCGGTGCTGATGACCGCGCCGCGTTGCACGCGTTCATCGACGAGCTGCACGGCCACTGCGTGGTCAAGGCAGACGGCCTCGCGCTCGGCAAGGGCGTCGTCGTCTGCGATGACAAAGCCCAGGCGCGTGCCGCCGTCACCGCGTGCCTCGACCAGCATCGTTTCGGCAGCGCCGGCGACCTCGTGCTCATCGAGGAGCGGCTGAGCGGCGCGGAGGTGAGCGTGCAGGCGCTCGTCGACGGCAGCAGCATCCGCCTGCTCCCCCCGGCGCGTGATTACAAACGCAGCGGCGATGGCGACACCGGGCCCAACACCGGCGGAATGGGAGCGGTCACGCCGCCGCCGGCGCTCAGCGACGACGTCCTCGGCCGGGTCGAACGCGACGTGCTCAGGCCCTGCATCGATGCGCTCGCCGCCGCGGGCACGCCCTTCTCCGGCTGCCTCTACGCCGGGCTCATGCTCACCGCCGACAGCCCGAGGGTGCTCGAGTTCAACGCGCGTTTCGGCGACCCCGAGACGCAGGTGATCCTGCCGGTCATCGACGAGGACGTGCTCGAGCTGCTCACCGCCTGCGCCGTCGGTGGCCTGGTCCCAGGTAGGGTGCGACGCGGCAGCGACAGCTGCGCGGTGGGCATCGTGCTCGCCGCCAGCGGCTACCCGGGCACGCCGCGCCGCGGCGACGTCATCTCCGGGCTGAACACGCTCGACCCCGGCATCCTGGCTTTCCACGCCGGGACCCAGCGGAGCGGCGACCGGCTGATCACCGACGGCGGGCGAGTCATCACACTTGTGGCCCGCGGCGGCTCGGTGGACGCGGCGAGGCAGCGGGCGTACCGGGCGGTCACGTCGGTCCACTTCGACGGCATGCAGCACCGCACCGACATCGGGCTGGACACGACTGTAATGGCATGACACGCAGGGCAGGAGAGACATGAGCGGCACACTGATGGTGGGCATCGTGGTCGGCAGCGCGTCCGACCTCGACGTGATGAGCAAATGCAGCCACGTCCTCGACGGCTACGGCATCGGCTGGGAGATCGGCGTGATGTCGGCGCACCGCTCCGGCGATGTGGTGCGCAGCTACGCGCAGCAGGCCCCAAAACGTGGCCTGCGCGTGCTCATCGCCGCCGCCGGCGCCGCCGCTCACCTGCCCGGGGTGCTGGCGTCGATCACCACCCTGCCGGTGATCGGCGTGCCGCTCGCAGCCACGCCGCTCGCCGGCTTCGACTCGCTGCTCAGCATCGTGCAGATGCCGCCGGGAATCCCGGTGGCCACGGTCGCGGTCGGGGACATGGGCGCGCGCAATGCCGCCCATCTCGCTGCCGAGATCATCGCGCTGTTCGACGACGACGTCGCCAAGGCGGTCACCGAACACCGCGCCACCATGCGCGACACCGCCCGGCCACCCGAGGGCTTCATCCCGTGAGGGAGCGCACCCGGATCTCGTCGGGATCGCCCTTCGAGCCGCGCATCGGCTTCAGCCGTGCCATCGCCGTCGAGGGTCGCGTGCTCGTCTCGGGCACCGCGCCGGTTTGGCCCGACGGCAGCTGCGACCCCGACGCCGGCGTCCAGGCGAGGCGCTGCCTGCAGATCATCGAGGACGCGCTCACCGACGCCGGCTCGTCGATGGGGCAGGTGGTGCGTACGCGCATGTACCTCGTCGACGCCGCCGACGCCGATGCCGTCGGGCGCGCGCACGGCGAAATCTTTGGCGACACCCGGCCGGCGGCGACGATGGTCGTCGTCAAGGCGCTGCTGGACGAGCGCTGGAAGGTCGAGGTCGAAGCCGAAACAGCGCTCTGACTGGCCCAGCCTTTGTGGAAACCGGCTCCAGGCGTACCAGGCCGACACCTCGCTCATCGCAGGACCAAGCCGGCCACGTGCCACACCAGGACAGCACCGCCGAGAACCCTCCGACTCAATCGACAACAGTCACCAGTTTCGTCCTCCGGGCTCCGGTCGGAAGCGATCACCGTACAGGGCCTCCCTACAATCGGTCGCCATGCCGCGTCTCGAGCTTGTCGAATGCTCGCTGCGGGCCGGACAGCAGGCGCTGCTGCTGAGCCGCCTGCGCAGCCGGCACGCCATCCCGGTGGCGCGAGCGCTGGATGGCTGCGGCTTCGCTGCTCTCGACGTCTTCGGGGGATCCACCTTCGAGGCGTCCCTGCGATTCCTCGGCGAGGATCCGTTCGAGCGGCTCCGCGCCATCCGCGAGGCCGCTCCCTCGAGCACGTTGCAGGCGTCGCTCGGCGGCCAGGCGCTGACCGGCCACCGCCAGGTGGGCGATGACGTGGTCGACGCGTTCATCCGTGTCGCCGCCGACGCCGGGGTCGATCGCTTTCGCATCCACGACCCGCTCAACGACGTGCGCAACCTCAGCCGCGCCATCCAGGCCGCTCGCGAGGCGAAGCGCCAGGTGGAGGCCGCGATCATCTACGCGGACTCACCGCGACACGACCCCGACCAGATCGTCGCCCTCGCCGAAGAGCTGACCGGCCTCGGCGCCGACACCATCTGCGTCCATGACCCGCTCGGGCTGCTCGGCGTGGCCCGCGTCGGCGACCTCGTCCGCCGGCTGGTCGACGCGACCAAGCTGCCCGTGTCACTGTCGCTGTCCGCGCAGACCGGACAGGCGGAGTTCGCCGCCTACGCCGCCGCCATCGCCGGCGCGTCCCGCCTCGACGTTGCGCTTGCGCCGTTGGCCGGCGGCGCCAGCGTGCCACCGGCCGAGGGCGTCATCGCCGCGCTCCGCGGCACCGAGCTCGACACCGGTCTGAACCTCGGCGACGTCACCGCCGCGTCAGCCGAGCTGGAGCACCAGCTGACCGCCTATGCGGCAGTGATCGACGTCCCCGCGCTGCACATCGACAGTGCGGCGCTGCGCGGCCAGCTCCCGCCCGCCGCGATGGGCCACGCGCTCGAGGAGCTGCGCGACCGCGACCAGCTCGACCGTCTCGACGACGTCGAGATCGAAGCCCAACGCGTGCGCGCCGAGCTCGGCCACCCGCCGCTGGTGTCGCCGATCATCGAGATCGTCGCCACCCAGGCCGTCTACAACGTGTGCGACGGCGACCGTTATGCCACCGTCAGCCAGGAGGTGAAGGACTACTGTCTGGGCCTCTACGGATCGCCGCCGTACCCGATCGACCCCTCGGTGCGACGGCTGGTCAACGGCCGCGAGGAGCCGATCACCATCCGCCCCGCCGATCTCCTCGAGCCGGCGCTGCCGACGCTGCGCCGCGAGCTGCGGCGCGAGGGCATCGACAAACCGGATGACGCCACCGTCGTCAGCTTTGCCCTGTTCCCGGCGGAAACGCTGGCGCTGCTGCGCGGTGAGGTCGTGCCTGAGCGACTTGGCGACGAGCCCGCCCCGCCCCCCGACCCGGACGCTGCGGCATCCGATGACGGCACCGAGGTGACCGCGCTGGCCGGCGAGGGCGCCCCCGACGCCCCGGCCGCTGACATCCGCGACCTCACGGTCGAGGTCGACGGCCAGAGCTACAGCGTGCGTGTCTTCGGCGCCGGGCTCGGTGGCGGTGCGGCCAATGGCGCGCCATCCGGTGATGCAGCGCCGGCAGGGGTGCCCGCGGTTCGCGACGGCACCGTCATCGCGCCCATGCAGGGCCTGATCCTCAAGGTTGCCGTCAAGATTGGTGACACCGTTGGGCTCGGCGACGTGGTCGCCGTGCTGGAGGCGATGAAGATGCAGAACGACGTCACCGCCACGCGCGCCGGCACCGTCACTGAGGTGCACGTCAAGGAGGGCGACGTGGTCGGTCCTCGCGCCCCGATCGTGCAGGTCGACTGATGTTCACCAAGGTGCTGATCGCCAACCGCGGCGAGATCGCGCTGCGCGTGATCCGCGGCTGCCGCGACCTCGGCATCGCCACCGTCGCGGTCCACAGCGAGGCGGATCGCACCGCAGCGTTCGTTCTGCTCGCCGACGAGGCCGTCGAGATCGGGCCGGCTCCGTCGGCACAGTCCTACCTGGTGATCGAGCGCATCATCGAGGCGGCCACATCCACCGGCGCGCAGGCGATTCACCCCGGTTACGGCTTCCTCAGCGAGAACCAGGCGTTCGCGCGCGCCTGCGCCGACAGCGGCATCGTCTTCATCGGCCCCACCCCCGAGGCGATGGCGGCGATGGGCGAGAAGGTGCCGGCGCGCCAGCGCATGCGCGACAGCGGCGTGCCGATCGTGCCCGGCAGCGACGCGCTCGACGACGTGGAGTCTGCCGTGGCGGCCGCCAACGAGGTCGGCTACCCCGTGCTCATCAAAGCCTCGGCAGGCGGAGGCGGCATCGGCATGCGCGTCGCTGGCGACGAGGGCGAGCTGCGTGAGAGCCTCGAGACCGCGCAGAGCACCGCGCAGCGCGCCTTCGGCAACGCCACCGTGTTCCTCGAGCGCTACGTCGAGTCGCCGCGACACATCGAGATCCAGGTGCTCGCCGACACCTACGGCAATATCGTCCACCTCGGCGAGCGCGAATGCTCGATCCAGCGCCGCCACCAGAAGATCCTCGAGGAGGCACCGTCGCCGACGATCGACGCAGCCACGCGGGCGCGGATGGGCGAGGCCGCGGTCACCGCAGCGCGAGCCGTCGGCTACGTCAACGCCGGTACTGTCGAGTTCATCTACAGCAAGGGCGAGTTCTTCTTCCTCGAGATGAACACCCGCCTGCAGGTGGAGCACCCGGTGACCGAGCTGGTCTACGGCGTCGACCTCGTCGTCGAGCAGTTGCGCATCGCCGCCGGCGAGAAGCTGACACTGCGCCAGGAGGGCCTGGTGCCGTGCGGCCACGCCATCGAGTGCAGGGTCAACGCGGAGAAGTACGAGAAGAACTTCATGCCGTCGCCGGGACAGGTCACCGGCTATCGCGAGCCCAGCGGCCCCGGCGTGCGCGTCGATTCCTCCCTGGCCGCGCCGGGCATGGTGTCGCCCAACTACGACCCGATGATCGCCAAGCTGATCACCTGGGGACCGACCCGCGAGCTGGCGACAGCACGCATGCGTCGCGCGCTGCTCGAGTACGCGATCGTCGGCATCAGCACCAACATCGCGTATCACCTCGCCGTCCTCAGCGACCCTGACTTCATCGCGGGTGACTACACCACGCACTTCATCGAAGGCCACCCCGAGCTGGTCGCGGCAGCCCAGCAGTGGGAGGAGCGCCGCCAACCGTTCCTGCGCGTGCTGCGCGACCCCGCGCGTGCCGCAGCCATCGCTGCCGCCGTGGTGTCGGTCGGCTGACCGCACCGCCCAACCACGCGGTGAGCTCGAGGCCGCTGTACCAGACGGGGCTGCTCGGTCCGCTTGCCGAACAGCTGATCGAGGCGGCGGGTATCGGACGGGGGATGCGCGTTGTCGATGTGCTCGGCGACGCCGGAGTGCTCACACGGCACGTCGCGATGGCGGTGGGGCCGAGCGGCTCGGTGGTCACCGTTGTCGTCGGGGATGCC
>JANWHI010000096.1 GCA_025450495.1 Candidatus Dormiibacter sp.
AAGCCCTCGTTGCCGCCGGTGCGTCGTACCGCGGCACAACGGTCTCGCGCCTGCACGACTCCGGCACCAAGACCTTCCTCGGCCACACCGGCAACCTGGGCCCGGACGACATTGTCGACATCCTGCTGGCCCAGCCGGCGTGCGCGCCATTCGTCACGCGCCGAGCCATGACGTTCTTCGCGACGCCAAACCCATCGGACGCCGATGTCAACGCCGTGGCCGCGCAATTCCGCGCCAGCCGCTACGACATCCCCACCCTGATGCGGGCGATCTTCCGAAGCTCGGCGTTCACCGCATCGTCGAATTACCGCTCTCTGATGCGTTCGCCGACCGACTACATGGTCGCCACCATGCGCGCGATGGAGCGCCCCGGGCTGGTGAAGACCGTGGTCAGGTCGGCACCCGGGATGGACCAGGTGCTGTACGACCCGCCCAATGTCGCCGGTTGGCCGTCCAACTCCGGCTGGGTGAGCTCGTCGACGCTGCTCACCCGCATCAACTTCGCCACCGCCGCGGCCGCCAATGTCACCGGGGCACCGGACCCGCGCGCTGCCGTCCCCACACAGCTCGACAACGTGCTCAGCCCGAGCACAACTGCCGCGCTGAGCGCCGCCCACAGCGACAGTGACCGATGGTTCGCGCTGCTTGCCAGCCCCGAATTCCAACTCAAATGAGGACGCTCCCATGACCGTCACCCGTCGCGATTTTCTTGCCGCCGGCCTCGCCGGAGCGGGAGCGGGGATGATCGTTCCGCCCATCCTGGCCAAGGGCGTTTTCGCGGCAGGGATCGACGGCGTCCACAACAACCGCGTGCTCGTGGTCGTGCAGCTCGCCGGAGGCAACGACGGGCTCAACACCGTCGTGCCGTACGCCGACCCGGCGTATGCCACCGCCCGGCCGACGGTTGGTGTTCGCCCGGAGAGCGTGCTCCACATCGACAGCCACGTCGGCCTCAACCCGGCGCTGCCCAAGCTCAAGGCCCTCTATGACGGGGGCCAGGTGGCGATCGTCCAGGGGGTCGGCTACGACAAGCCCACCTACTCGCATTTCGAGAACCTGTACGTGTGGGAGTACGCCGACCCGCAGCGCCGGCAGACCGACGGCTGGCTCGGCAAGCTTCTGGGCAGCCAGCTCGATTCCCAGGGCCATCCGCTGGCGGGTTGCGCGCTCGGCGAGACGAGCACCCCGCCCGAGCTCCGCGCCGGCAACGCCAGCATCAGCGTCATCCAGTCAGCGCCGGGATACACGGTGCGCGGCGGGTCCGGCCGGCAGGCGGCCGCCCCCGCGTTGTACGCGCGCACCCCAGGCATCTATGGCGCCCTCTTCGACCAGGCGCTCGGCACAGCTGAATCAGGGATGAAGGTGCTGGCAGCCGGTGCCGCCACCTACAAGCCGATGGCGCAGTACGCCGCCACCGGCACCAGCCCGGCGGCAAACCGCCTCGGCAGCGCCCTCCAGCTCGCCGCCCAGATGATCGTGACCGAACCGACGGTGAAGATCTGCCACGTGGTCCTCAGCGGTTTCGACACCCACCAGGCGGAGTCGACGCGGCAGACCGCGCTGCTCGCGGAGCTCGATACCGCGCTCACCGCCTTCATGGCCGACGTCGCCGCGCACGGTCAGGCCGACCGGGTGGTGCTGATGACCTGGTCGGAGTTCGGCCGGCGCATCAGCGAGAACGGCAGCCTGGGCACCGACCACGGCGCGGCGGCACCGCTGTTCATCGTGGGCAGGCCGGTCAAGGGCGGCCTCTATGGCGAGCAACCGTCACTGACCAGCACCATTGACGGCGGCAACCTCAAGTACACAGTCGACTTCCGCTCCGTCTACCAGACGCTGATCCGGGATTGGTTGCAGGGGGACCCGAAGGCGGTTCTCGGGGCCAGCTACGCGGAGCTGCCCCTGTTCAGCGCAGCATCGTCGGTCTTCGGCTCGGCGTAGGTCAGCCGCGCGGTCGCCGTCCCGCGACGGCTACGCTCCGCCGCATGAGTGAACCCGTCGCGGAACCCTCGCCGAACGCGGAGGTCGACATGCTGGCAGGCAGCGAATTCCTTCGGTTGCTCGACATCCACTACGACGAGATGGGACCCACGCGGGTCACCGGCTGGTTGGAGACCGGGCCGCAGCATCACCAGCCGTTCGGGATCCTCCATGGTGGGGTGCTCGCGTCGGTGGTCGAGACCTTCGCCTCGGTCGGCGCCTGGCTCGCCGTGCGTGACAGCGGGCGGGCGGCGGTGGGAGTGGCCAACGCCACCGACTTCCTGCGCTCGACCACCTCCGGCCGCCTGGACGTCGTCGCCGTCGCCGTGCACCAGGGCGGGACCCAGCAACTCTGGGATGTCGTGATCACGCGAGCGGTCGACGGCAAGGCGGTGGCGCGCGGCCACGTGCGGCTGCAGAACCTCGAGGGTCGCTAGCGCAACGTCGTACTCGCCTGTGCGGCCGTACACTCAGCCCATGCCGACCGACTCGCTGTTCTTCGCGCTCTGGCTGGCGATGACCGTGGCGTTCATCGCCCTGGAGGTGCACACGCAGGCCTTCTACGCGCTGTTCGTCGCCCTCGGGTCGGCGGCTGCGGCGATCTCCGCGCTGGCCAACGGCAGCCTCTGGCTGCAGGGGCTGCTCTTCGCGGTGATCAGCATCGGCGGCTGGTCACTGGTCCGGCCGACGCTGCGCGCGCGTTTCGAGCACTCCGTCCCGATCCCGAAGTTCCTCGGCATCCAGGCCAGTGCCGACGGGCTCATCGGGCAGCGAGCGGTGACGCTCGATACCGTGGGCGACGAGCATCACCCCGGACACGCGCTGTTCGCGGGGAGTCGCTGGCTGGCCGTCACCGACCTCCCCGAACCGCTCGCCGCCGAGGTCCCTGTGGTGGTGGTGGCCGTGCGCGGGACAACGCTTCTCGTGCACCCCGCGCCGTGAGCCGGATCCGGACGCCTCGAGCGACACCAAACCCAGAGGAGGGGAGACATCGTGCTTGACACCGGCAGTGTCGTGACCTTCGTTGTCATCGCAGTCGCCGCGCTGCTGATCATCATCGCCCTGGCACAGTCGATCAAGGTCGTGCAGCAGGGATACGTGGGCGTCGTCCAGCGATTCGGCCGCTACGTCTCGCCGGTGCGCCCCCCGGGCGTCACCCTGATCGTCCCCTTCATCGACCGCCTGGTCCGCGTCGACATGCGTGAGACACCGCGCACCGGTGACCGGCAGGAGGTGATCACCGCTGACAACGTCGCGGTCGCCGTCAACGCCACCATCTTCAGCCAGGTCGTCGATGCGCAGGCGGCGCTGTTCGCTGTCTCCAACTATTTCGTCGCCATCGATCAACAGGCGCGTACGACGCTCCGTAACGCGTTCGGCAACGTGACCCTCGACCAGGCGCTCTCCCAGCGCGAACGCATCAACGCCAGCATGCAGGAGCAGATGGAGCAGGTCACCGACAAGTGGGGGATCCGCATCAGCCGCATCGAGATCGTCGACATCACCCCTCCGGCGCAGATCCTCCAGGCTATGGCCCTGCAGAAGCAGGCCGACCAGGAGAAGCGAGCTCGCATCCTCCAGTCCGAGGGCCAGCAGATGTCGGCGGTCAACATCGCCGACGGCAACCGGCAGGCGCAGATCAAGAACGCTGAGGGGGAGAGGCAGGCCAACATCCTTCGCGCCGAGGGCCAGCGGCAGGCGCTGATCCTCGAGGCCGAGGGTCGCGCCCAGGCCATCGCCACGGTGTACAGCGCCATCAAGACCGCCGCGCCCGATCCGACGCTGGTCGCCATCCTCCAACTCGACACGCTCGCCAAGTTCGCCGACAGCGACAACACCACCATCGTCGTGCCCGCCGAGTCGGCGGCCCTGCTCGGCGCCGCGCAGGCGCTGCGCTCAGTGATCCGGGACGCGCCGTCCTTCACCACTGAGGTCGTGACCCCGCCGCCGGCGAGCTGATCGCGGCGGACGCCCGCGAGCCCACGCGTACCATGGCCCGGTCATGACCGCGGGTCCCCTGCTGCGCGCCCACGCCGATCCGCTTGGCGACCTGCCCGTCGCCTTCGACTACGACCACCTGTCGCTGGTGCCCCGGGTGTCGTCCTCGCTTCCCCATCGTGCCGAGGCTGACCCAGCGGTGAGGATGGGGCCGCTGCGCCTGCGCCTGCCATTGCTCGGCGCGCCGATGCCCGATGTCTGCGGTCCCGAGATGTGCGCTGCGTTGGCCCACGACGGCGCGCTCGGCGTGCTCCACAGATTCCAGCCCGTGGACGAGCAGGTGGCGGAGTTCGTGGCATCGCACCATGACGCGCCGACGACGGTGGCGGCTGCCGTCGGTGTCACCGGTGACTACCGTGAACGCTTCGTCGGCCTGTACGGGGCGGGGTGCAGGATAGTCTGCCTGGACACCGCCAACGGCGCCCATGAGCAGGTTGGCAATGCCATCGAGTGGATCCGCACCCAGGCTGATGACGTCTTCATCATCGCCGGCAACGTCGCCAGCGCTGAGGCCTTTCGGTGGCTGGAGGATCGCGGCGCCGACGCCATCCGGGTGGGCATCGCCGGCGGCAGCGTCTGCGAGACCAGGACAGAGACCGCCGTGTATGCGCCAACGCCGCACGCTGTCGCCGAGGCGGCCCAGGTTCGCCGCCGCGCCCTGATCATCGGCGACAGCGGCATCCGTCACCCGGCGGACATGTGCAAGCTCCTCGCTCTCGGGGCCGACCTGGTGATGGTGGGGTCGGCGCTGGCCGGCACCCGCGAAGCGCCCGGACGGGTCATCGTCGTCGATGGCAAGAAGGTGAAGATCATGCGCGGCGCCGCCTCGTTCTCAGTCCAGCAGCAGGCAGGCACCGACGACCCGGGGTACGTCGAGGGCACCGAGACGCTGGTGCCCTACAAGGGCGGCGCCGACGACGTCGTGCGCCGTTACCTGGCGGGTCTGCGCAGCTCCATGTCGTACATGGACGCGCGCACGCTGGACGAATACCGCGACAACGTGAGCTTCATCATCCTGCGCTGACAGCGCGGCGCCGTCGGGTCTCGGCCGCGATCGCGGCCATCATGCCGGCGGTGTCATCGCAGAACACGCCGTCGGCGCCATGGCGCAGCGTCCTCGCCGCAGCGCCCTGTGTCCGGGCGCCCCAGCCGAACAGCAGCAGCCCGGCGTCATGGGCGATCGCCGCGCGCGAGGGCGTGCAGCCGCGGTGGTAGAGGTTGAGCGCGTCCACCCCAGCGGCGCGCAACCCAGCCGCCCGCCGACTCCCGCCCTTGGTTCGCAGGAAGAGTGTCGGAAACACCAGGCGAACGTCGGGGAAGCGCCGCCGCCAGTGGGCGATCACGTCGAGGCGCCAGTAGGTGAGCCACAGCCGCGACGGATCCCCGTGCGCGCGCGCAAGGGCAACCACTCTCCCGACTGCGGCCGGCGCCGCCATGTCGAACGACAGGTCCAGGCGCGGCCCCAACTCGCGGAACACATCCTCGACCGAGGGCACCTGGACGGGTAGCTCGTCGCGGCGTAGGCGTGACACCGGGCGTCGCAGGCGGGCGAGCACACCCGGATGGATCAGCACCGGGACGCCGTCGGCGGTCAGCGCGACGTCGCTCTCGATGCCCGTCGCGCCCTCTTCGAGCGACCGCCGGAATGCCACCATGGTGTTCTGCAGATGCCGCGCGCTCGCACCACCGCGGTGGGCGAAACCGATCAGCTGCGACACTCGACCACGGTACGGCATCGCCCTGAGAGGGCCGCGGTCTAGGCTTGGGCGATGACCGACCCGCAGGCAGACCTCTTCGGCGACAAGGCGGCAGGCGGGCAGCCCGCCGATGCGCCCACCCCCCGCCCCCCGATCGCGCCGCTCGCCGCGAGGATGCGGCCGCGCACCCTGGACGAGTTCGCCGGCCAGGACGGCGTCGTCGGGCAGGGGAGCGTGCTCCGCCGCGCGCTTGAGGGTGAGCAGCTGCCGTCGCTGATCCTCTGGGGTCCCCCCGGAAGTGGCAAGACGTCGCTGGCGATCATCCTCGCCGCCATGTCGGGTGCGGCGTTCGAGTCGGTGAGCGCCGTCTCATCGGGGGTGGCCGAGCTGCGCAAGATCATGGAGCGGGCGCGAGAACGCCGTCGCATGGGCCAGCGGTCCATCCTCTTCATCGACGAGATCCACCGCTTCAACAAGGCACAGCAGGACGCCGTGCTCCCCGATGTCGAGAATGGCAACGTGACCCTTCTCGGGGCCACCACCGAAAACCCCGGCTTCGAGGTCAATGCGGCCCTCCTGTCCCGCGCCAGGGTGGTGCGCCTCGAGGGGCTTGACGAGGTGGCGCTCGGCACGCTGATCGACCGAGCCATCACCGACAGCGAACGCGGCCTCGGCGGCACCGCGGTCGTGCTCGACGTCGTGGCCCGCGGCAGGTTGATCAGCCTCAGCGGTGGTGACGCACGCATCGCACTCGACGCGCTGGAGCTGGCAGTTGCGGCCACTCGTGACGCCAACGGCCGAGCGGTCGTCGATGCTGCGGCAATCGAGGGGGCGTTGCAGAATCCATCGCTGCTCTACGACCGCGCCGGTGACCAGCACTACTGGCTGGCGTCGGCGTTCATCAAGTCGATGCGCGACAGTGACCCGGACGCGTCCGTGTACTGGCTGGCACGCATGCTCGAGGCCGGCGAGGACCCGCTCTTCTGCGCACGCCGCATGGTCATCCTGGCCGCTGAGGACGTCGGCCTGGCCGACCCGGCGGCGCTGGGGGTGGCTGTCGCGGCGCAGCAGGCGGCGCATTTCGTGGGCATGCCCGAGGGTTACCTGCCCCTTGCGCAAGCAGCGCTCTACCTCGCCACCGCGCCCAAGAGCAACTCGGCGATGCGCGCCTACAGCAACGCGCTCGAGGACGTGCGCGAGACGCTCCACCTGCCGGTGCCGCTGCACCTGCGCAACGCGTCGACCCCGCTGACCCGGGGCATGGGCTTCGGCAGGGGCTACCGCTACGCCCACGATGAGGTCGACGCCGTGGTGGATCAGCGGCATCTTCCCGACAGCCTGGAGGGACATCGCTACTACATGCCCACTGATCATGGCGCCGAGGCCGAGATCGCTGCGCGTCTGCAGCGCCTCCGCGCGGCTCTCGAGGCGCGCCGCTAGTCCTCTGGCGCCACCTTGGTCGTGACCTGGTCCACCATGTAGTAGACGGCGACGAGCGCGGTGAGGATCAGCACCGCCACCGCGCTCACCAACGCGACGCCGATGCTGCCCAGGTAGATGACGATCCCCGCGCCGAAGCGCGCCACCGACCGGATCGAGACCGGCGGAGCGTCCCCCGCCCGGCGCAGCTCCGGGTGGGCGCCGATCCACGCGTAGGCGGCATCGAACCACAACGACATGAACAGGAGAGACCCGCTGAAGAGCGCCGCCGCGGTGTGCGATTGGTCGCCGCCCACGACCAGGTAGTGCGCGAACAACGAGGTCGAGAACGGCAGCAGGACCACCGACATCAGCAGACCGATGTTGAGAAAGAGCAGCGGCCGGTCGACGCGGCGCAGCGACCCGAACACCACGTGGTGGTTGACCCAGATGATCCCGATGGTGACGAAGCTGAGCGCGAACGCCGCGAAGCTGGGCCAGCGGTCTGCCAGCGCGGTGATCAATGAGCCGCCGCCGGTGGGCACGCCAAGGTTGAGCACCAGCAGCGTGATCGCCACCGCAAACACGCCGTCGCTGAACGCTTCGAGACGCTCGGTCTTCATCTCCGCCGGCTATGTCGGAGAGCTGCTCAGGACCCGGTCCAACCCGGCGACCGTGAGCGCGATGTCGTCCTCGCTGTGCACCGCCGAGCAGAACGCGCTGGTGTGGAGCAGGTCGATGCCCTGCTCGCGCAGCTGCGCGCCGAGCGTTGCCTGCCGCCTGGGCTCGGCCAGCTCGATGTGCAGGATGCTGGCCAGGCGGCGCACCGTGCCCTCCACCCCGCGCCGAGCCATCACCTCGCGCCAGCCTTCTTCCAGGCGTTGGGCGGCATCGGAGGCCGCCTGCTGCGGGCTGCCGTCGGCGCAGATGTCGAGCGTGGTGATGCCCGCCGACGCGGTCAGCGGGTTGGCGTTGAAGGTGCCGGGATGCGCGATGGTGCCGGCCAGCAGCTCCATCAGGTCGCGCCGCCCCCCGACGGAACCGCCGGGCAGGCCACCCGCCATGACCTTGCCGAAGATCGACAGGTCGGGATGGACGCCGAGCAACGACTGCATCCCACCCGGGGCGACGCGGAAGCCCGTCACCACCTCATCGATGACCAGGAGCGTGCCTGCGCGGTCGCACTCCTCGCGCAGCGCGGACGCGTAGCCTTCGGGCATCGGGACGCGGCCGTAGTGCGCGCCCGATCCCTCGAAGATGACCGCGGCGACGTCACCGGGCGCAAGTGCGTTGCGCAGCGCGTCGGCGTCACCGGATGCGATGACCCGCGTGGCCTCGAGCTGCAGGGCGGGCACGCCGGGATCGGGGCGGGCGACGCCACCCTCGAGGTTGACGCTGACCGCGTCCGACCACCCGTGGAAGTGCTCGTCGAGCTTCACGATCACGTCGCGTCCGGTGGCGACGCGCGCCACGCGCAACGCCAACATCGCCGCCTCGGTGCCGGAGGCGGTGAACCGCACCTCGTCGACGGACTCGACGAGCGAGGAGATGCGCTCAGCCCACTCCACCTCGAGCGGGTGGCCGGCCCCGTAGTGGGTGCCGCGCGCGACCTGGGTGCAGACCGCGGCCACGACCGCGGGGTGGGCGTGGCCGAGCAGCAGCGCCCCGTGGCCCATCGTGTAGTCCACCAGCTCGCGGCCATCCACGAGCCACTTGTGTGACCCCGTCGCTCGCACCACGTAGAGCGGCGGCCGGTACTCCCGGGCGGCGTGGGTGGAGCCGCCCGGGAGAACGCGCGCGGCACGGGCGGCCAGCTCGAGGGCGAGATCGGTCACGTGGGGATTGTCGCAGCGGCTGTCTGTGACGGTCCGGACACGCTCTGATGGCCGCGATGCGGACTCGGTCACGCGGCGTCACGCTCCGAGCCTGCTCGTACAGCCGATCGGGTGCCACCGTACGATTGCTGGACATGCAGCAGTCGCAACCGACCGATCGCGCGCCGGTCCGCGCCAGCCAGGCCGACACCAGCACACCCTCGCACCCTGCTCGCGCCCTCGGCATGGCCCTGGCGCTGCGCGCCGAGGAATGCTCTGAGCTGAGCAACCAACGGCTCAGCGGCTACCCGTGGGCCGGTCGGCAGCCCAGCGCCGAGTACGAGCTCCGCGTCCGGGGCATCAACTGGTTTGCCACCCTGTTGATCGCGCGCTGGATCGCCTATGGCGAGGTCATCTCCGACGAGGAGATGGACTACATCAGCGAGCGCGGCGAGCTGGCCGCCTCGGAGCAACTGGCCATCGTCAACATCACGCGCGCTTACCTGATCTGGCGCGACACGGTCCTCGAGCTGCTGCAGGAGGAGGCGGAGCACCTCGAGGTGCCCCGCGACGTCGTGGCCGGCGCGGTCCGCGCGGTGCGTGCCAGCTCCGATGCCGGGTTGGTCCACGTGGCGCGCGCCTTTGACACACGGCTGAGCAAGCTGGCCATGGATCTCGAGGTCGAACGCAAGGCGCTGCTGCACCAGGCGCTGCACGACCCGTTGACCGGATTGCCGAACCGTCTGCTGCTCTACGACCGGATCAACCAGGCGGTCTTCGCCGCCAAGCGGAGCCAGACCATATTCGCGTTGTTGGCGATCGACCTCGACGGTTTCAAGGAGGTCAACGACAGTCTCGGGCATCGCAGCGGCGACGTGGTTCTCCAGACGATCGGAGCCCGGCTGGTGGAGTCAGTTCGCGAGTCCGACACGGTGGCTCGGCTCGGCGGCGATGAGTTCCTGGTGCTGCTGCCCGGCGTTGGTGGTGAGCAAGCCCAGAGAATGGCCGCGCAGGTGCAGAACGTGCTCCAGGGGGCAATCGATGTCGACGGCAACGCGGTGACCGTCGGCGCCAGCGTCGGCGTGTCCAACTACCCGGGTGATGGGCTGGACGTTCACACGCTGCTGAGCGCAGCCGACCAGGCCATGTACACAGCCAAGCGGCGCGCCCACCGCCGCCGCTGAGCGCCCGCTACCATCTGGTCGCTGCAGGAGCCCAGGCGCCAGAATCGTTTGAGGTGGCGACGTAGCCAAGTGGTAAGGCAGAGGTCTGCAAAACCTCCATCGTGAGTTCGATTCTCACCGTCGCCTCGCTCAGCCCACCTGCACATCGGGCGCGCCGGACAGCCCGGCCGACGCCCGGACCTCCGGCTCGGGTGGCAGCACGAACCCCACGTCCAGCGCCTCGGCGAGGGCGCGCAGGCGCGAGTAGAAACCTGCCGTGTGCGGGGAACGCGCCAGTCGCAGGCCGGCGAAGTCGAAGTGGTGCACCCACTCGTGGAGCACGGTGTTGAGGAACACCTTGGCCGAGATCACCTGCTGCCTCACCGCCGTGCGGTGATAGATGCGGATCCGGGCGTCGGTGACCATCCCCTCGACGAACCGGCAACGGTAGTAGCCATAGGTCTTGCTCTGGAGGCGGCGACCATCGTGCTCGTGCACCTGAGGTCGGTCCGCCACCACCACCGTGCACGGCGGCAGCCCGGCCAGGTCGTCGAGCGTGTCGATGAGCAGCTGGGCACAGCGGCGGCGCTGACCGGGGTCGTCGCCCCCCTCGAGGAGGCTCATCGCCAGCCCGCGCGCAACCACGTCGGGCGCGACCGGCAGGCCGCCGCGCGCCTGGCTGCGCGCGTAGGTGGCGTCGGGACGGCTGCGGCGACCGAACATCTGCTCGTCGAGTCTACGAAGATCAGCTGGTCGCGGGGGTACCCTCTGCTCGCCCCCGTGGCCCAATGGCAGAGGCGGCCGGCTTAAACCCGGCTACGGTGTCGGTTCGATTCCGACCGGGGGCACCTGCGCGGTACAGAAGGCGCAGCGCCGCGCAGCCCGCGGGATATCGCTGAGACACTCGGGACACGCCCTGGTGGTCGCTTCCGTGGCGGTTCCGGCCCGCCGTGCCTCGAGCTTCTGCATCGGCACCACCAGCGCGAAGTAGATCGCCGCGGCGATGACGATGAACGCCACCAGCAGGTTGACGAAGTCGCCATAGTGGAAGGTGCCTTTGCCGATTGTGAAGGTGGCGCTGGCGAAGTCCGGGACGGCCCCGGGGATGGCGATCAGTGGGGTGATGATGTCCTTGACGAAGCCCTGCACCAGGGCCCCGAACGCCCCGCCGATGACGAAGGCCACCGCCAGCGCGGCGACGTTGCCGCGCAGGACGAAGTCCTTGAATCCCTTCACAGCGCCGCCTCCACTCTGGTGATGCCGAGGTAAGAACGCAGGCGTCGACCATGACGAGCATGTGGAGTGGTTGTCAATTGCGCCGCGCGGATCGCGCTGCGGGCGTACGCTCAGGTGGCGATGAGGATGGAGGAGAGGGGAGACCAGCGCAGCGTG
>JANWHI010000097.1 GCA_025450495.1 Candidatus Dormiibacter sp.
GGGCTCAGCCACGTCTCTCGCAGAGGCGTGCCGAATCTGGCTGGTTGGCAGCCGCAACCAACGAGTATACGGAATGGCCTGCTGACACGGCAAATTCACCCCACCGCCGCGTGGGCGGGACGGAGCGTCAGAACCTCGGGCCCGTTCTCGGTGATCGCCACGGTGTGCTCGAAGTAGCAGGAGAGCCGTCCGTCCACGGTCGCCACGGTCCAGTCGTCGTCGAGGACGCGCACCTGGGCGCCGCCGAGGTTGACCATCGGCTCGATGGCCAGCACGTAGCCGGGCTTGAGCTCGTTGCCGGTTCCCGGCTCGCCGTAGTTGGGCACCTGCGGGGCCTCGTGCATGTTGCGACCGATGCCGTGGCCGACGTACTCGCGCACCAGCGAATAGCCGTGCGCCTGCGCGTAGGTCTGCACGGCGTGCCCGATGTCGCCGATGTGGTTGCCCGGGCGCGCCTGGGCGATGCCCCGCTCCAGCGCCTCCCGGGTGACCTCGATCAGGGCGTTCACCTCAGCGCTGGCCACGCCACAGGCCACCGAGAGCCCGCTGTCGGCCCACCAGCCGTCGAGGATCAGCCCGCAGTCCAGCGACACCAGGTCACCGTCGCTGATCACCCGCGGCCCGGGAATGCCGTGCACCACCTCGTCGTTGACCGAGACGCACAGCGAGTTGGGGAAGCCCTGATAGCCGAGGAAGCCGGGGATGCAGCCGTGGTCGCGGATGAACGTGTCCGCCTGGCGGTCGAGGTCGAGCGTGGTGATGCCGTCGCGCACCTCGGCGGCGAGGTGGGCCAGGCAGGCCCCGAGGATCTTCCCCGAGGCGCGCATCTTCTCGATCTCCTCGGGCCGCTTGAGGCGGAAGGCGCCGGCCATCAGGCCACCTCGCCCTGGGCGGCGCCGTCGGGGTTCCCGTTGGGTCCGAAGATGGTGACGATCGAACCGGTCACGACGTCGATGGGCGCGTTGCCGTTGACGTACTCGATGCGGGTGCCACGGTCCTCGTAGTACCCGACCACCGGCGCCGTCTTGGCCTCGTACTCGCGCATGCGCTGGATGAACGCTTCCGGGGTGTCGTCGGCACGGTGGTCGAGCTCGGCGCGGTGGGCGATGCGCCGGACCAGCTCGGCCTCAGGCACGTCGAAGAACAGCACAACCCCGATCTCGCGACCGGTCCGCTCCAGCATCTCGTCGAGCTCCCTGGCCTGCGGCACGGTGCGGGGGAAGCCGTCGAGCAGGACGCCTGCCTCGGCATCGGGCTGGGCCAGGCGGTGCTCGATGACCTTGACCATGGTCTCGTCGGGGATGAGCCCACCCGTGGCCATGACCGGCCCCACCTCGCGGCCAAGCTCGGTGCCGGCGTCGGCCTCGTCGCGGAGCATCTGGCCGGTGCTGATGTGGGGCAGGCCGAAGCGCTCGGAGATGATCGAGGCCTGCGTCCCCTTGCCGCTGCCGGGCGGACCGAAGAGAACCGCGATCACCGGATGAAGCCCTTGTACTGGCGCATCAGCAGCTGGGTCTCGATCTGCTTCATGGTGTCGAGCGCCACGCCCACGACGATGAGGATCGCGGTTCCACCGAGGTAGAGGCTGGTCGGGTCGGCGCGGGTTGCGAACGCCGTGAACAGCGGCAGCACCACGGTGATGATGGCGAGGAACAGGGCCCCCGCCAGGGTTATTCGGCCCATCACCCGCCCCAGGTACTCCGCGGTGCTTCGCCCCGGTCTGATCCCGGGGATGAACGTCGACTGCTTCTTGAGGTTCTCGGCGACATCGTTGGGGTCGAAGACGACCGCCGTATAGAAGTAGGTGAAGCCGAGGATGAGCAGGAAGTAGATGCCGTTGTAGGCGATGTTGATGTACCACTTGGGCCCGTTGGGTTGCCAGTTGGCCGTGATCCACGCCGAGGCGCTGCCCACGAAGCCGCCGGCGCTGGCGAAGAGGTTGGCGAAGATGGTTGGGAAGAACATGATCGACAGCGCGAAGATGATGGGGATGACGCCGGCGGTGTTGATGCGCAGCGGCAGGAAGTTGCGCCGCCCCTGAGCCGCCGCCCCGGTGCGCGGGTTGAGCACCCGCTGCGCTGACTGCACGGGGATCTTCCGCTGCGCCTGCTGCACGCCGATGATCCCCGCCGTCACCACCAGAGCGATCACCGCCACCCCGAGGATCTGGATGATGTGGGTGCCGCCGGTGGTGCTGTAGTCGCCAATCGACGGGATCAGCCTGGCGATGATGCCGGTGAAGATGATCAGCGATACGCCGTTGCCCACGCCGTACTCGGTGATCAACTCCCCAAGCCACATGGCGATGATCGTGCCCGCGGTCAGGGTCAGCACGATGCCGATCTCCTGGGCGGTGGTGGCGTTGGGGATGATCGCCTGGGGCACACCGTTGACGGTCACCGCGTTGGTGTTGGTGAACAGCGCCAGGAAGCCCCAACCCTGCAGCGCAGCCAGCGGGATGGTCAGCCAGCGCGTGTAGCGCGTGATCTTCTTGCGGCCCTGCTCACCCTCCTTGCTCAGCTCCTTGAGCCGGATGGAGACCACGGTCATCAGCTGCATGATGATGGTCGCGTTGATGTACGGATTCAGCCCTTCGGCAACGATGGTGAAGCGCTGCAGGCCGCCGCCGCCGACGAGGTTGAAGAGGCCAAGCAGCGAGTTGCTGCTGAACAGCGCCTGCAGCGCGGCCGGAGAGGCGCCCGGGATCGAGATGTTGGCAAGCACCCTGAACGCGAGCACCAGGCCGATGGTGATCACCAGCTTGCGCCGCAGCTCGGGGATGCGCATCGCCTGGCCCAGGGCCTGCAGCAGGTTCACGCCTGCGGCTCCTCCTCGCTGTCAGCGGTTTGCTCCGCGGGCGTCGGTGTGTCGTCGGGCTCGGTGACCGCGGCTGGGGCGGTGTCGACGGGCTCAGCCGCGCGTGCGTCTGCGGCGGCGGCGCGCGCCGAAGCGCGGCCGGCGGCGCGCGCGGCAGCGCGGTCGGTGGCCTGGACATCCGGCGGGGCGGGCTCCTCGAGCAGGTCGACGCGGCCACCGGCCGCCGCGACCGCCTTCTGCGCCGCGGCCGAAGCGCGGTGCACACGCACCTGCACCGCCACCCGCACACGGCCGGCGGCGAGCAGCTTCACCGGCTTCTCCGCGCCTCTGACCAGGCCTGCCGCGGCCAGCGCGGCGCCGTCGACGATGGAGTCTTTGGCGAAGCGGTTGAGCTTGCTGAGGTTGACCACCGCGTACTCCTTGCGGAAGCGGTTGTGGAACCCGCGCAACTTGGGCAGGCGCATCGAGGCCTTCATCTGGCCGCCCTCGAACCCCTTGGGGACGCTGTTGCTCTCGCGCGAGCCCTGGCCCTTCATGCCGCGGCCCGAGGTCTTGCCCTGCCCGGCAGAGATTCCCCGGCCGACTCGGGTGCGCTTCTTGCGACTGCCCGGTGCGGGCTTCAGCTCATGCAGTTTCACGCGCTCTTCTCCGCAGCCGCCCCGGCGGCGAGCACGGCCATCCCCTCCGGCGTGTCCGCCGGGATGCCGTCGACGCTCACCAGGTGGCGCACCTTGTGGACCATGCCGCGGATCGACGACGTGTTCTTGTGGTCGACGCTGTGGTTGAGCTTGCGCAACCCCAGCGCAGCGAGTGTCGCCTTCTGGTCCGCGGCGTAGCCGATCTTGCTCTTGCGATAGGTCACCCGCAGCGTGCTCACGAGCTCACCGCCTCGGCTGCGGACACCGCCAGATCCTCGCCGAGCATGTGGGCGGCGCGCTTGCGCCCCACCAGCTGCTCAGGGGTGCGGCCGCGCAGCTCGGCGACCTCACGCAGGGTGCGCATGCTCGCCAGCGCGGCGATGGTGGCGCGCACCACGTTGATCGGGTTGTCGGTGCCCAGCGACTTGGTGAGGATGTCGTGGATGCCGGCCGCCTCGACGACGGCTCGCATCGAGCTGCCGCTGATGACCCCGGTCCCGGGCACGGCGGGCTTGAGCAGCACCTTGGCGGCGCCGAGCTTGTAGTGCACCTCGTGCGGGATGGTGCTGCCCACCATCGGCACGCTGATCATGTTCTTCTTGGCGTCGTCGACCCCCTTGCGGATGGCGTCGGGCACCTCGCCCGCCTTGCCCAGGCCGGCGCCGACGCGACCGGCGCCGTCACCGACGACGACGAGCGCGCTGAACGAGAATCGCCGCCCGCCCTTGACCACCTTGGCAACGCGGTTGAGCGAGACGATCTTTTCCTGCAGGTCGCTGGCGCGGTCGTCGCGCCGGTCCATGCGCATGGCCATGTCTAGAACTCCAGTCCCGCTTCGCGGGCAGCTTCGGCGAGGGCCTTGACCCGGCCGTGGTAGAGGTACCCGCCGCGGTCGAACACCACCCTGGTGACGCCGGCGCTGACAGCCCGCTCGGCGATCACCCGGCCCACCACCGCGGCGCCGGCCACCGCCGCGTTGCCCTTGCCGGCCAGCTCCTTGCGCACGTCGGCCTCGTGGGTCGACGCGGCTGCCAGGGTGCGGCCGGCGCTGTCGTCGATCAGCTGCACCACGATGTGGTTGAGGCTGCGGAACACCGCCAGGCGCGGACGCGCGGCGGCGCCGTGGACGTTCTTGCGAACCCGGCGGTGGCGGCGGTCGCGGGCGGCGCGACGGTCGAACTTGGTGTGCATGACTACTTCGCCTTCCCGGCCTTGCCGGATTTGCCCGCCTTGCGCTTGATGACCTCGCCGCGGTACATCACGCCCTTGCCCTTGTACGGCTCGGGCTTGCGGAATGAGCGGATCTTGGCCGCCACCTGGCCGACCACTTCCTTGTTGGTGCCGCTGACGCTGATCGACGTCGGCGTGGGCACCTCGATGGCCACCCCGTCCGGCGGCGTGTAACGGATCGGGTGCGAGTAGCCCAGGGTGAGCACCAGGTCACCGCCCTGCTTGGCGGCGCGGAAGCCCACGCCGACGAGGTCGAGCCAGCGCACGAAGCCGGTGCTGACGCCCTCGACCATGTTGGCCACGAGCGTGCGGGTCAGCCCGTGCATGGCCCGGTGCGTGGTCGTGTCGGTGGGTCGGGCCACGGTGATGACGCTCCCGTCGACGGTCACGATCATCGCCGGGGGCAGGCTGCGCTCCAGCGTGCCGCGGCCCCCGGTGACGGTGACGTGGCTGCCCGTGACGGTGACGTCGACGCCGTCCGGCAGCGGGATGGGAAGCTTTCCGATTCTCGACATGGCGAACTACCAGACGTACGCCACCACCTCGCCACCGAGGCCGGCGCGCTGCGCCGCCTGGCCGGTCATCAGACCGTGCGAGGTGGAGATGATGGCGATGCCGAGACCACCGAGAACGCGGGGAATCTCGCTCTTGCGTGCGTAGACGCGCAGTCCTGGCCGGCTGATGCGCCGCAGCCCGGACAGCGCGCGGCCGCGCGGCGTGCGCGGCTTCAGCGTGATGGTGAGGAGTTGCATCGGCACCTCGCCGTCGACGCTGAAGCTGTCGACGAATCCCTCGGCGGCGAGGACGCGGGCGATCTCCACCTTCATCTTCGACGCCGGGATGGCGACGGTGTGGTGATTGGCCGCGTTGGCGTTGCGAATGCGCGTGAGCATGTCGGCGATCGTGTCACTCATCATGGCCGTCTACCAGGAGCTCTTCTTGACGCCGGGGATCTGCCCCTGCGAGGCCATGCCCCGGAAGCAGATGCGGCACATCCCGTACTTGCGCATGAAGGCGCGCGGACGCCCGCACACCCCGCAGCGGTTGTGCTGCTGGACGGCGAACTTCGCCGGGCGCAGCGACTTGGCGATCAACGATTTCTTGGCCACTTGCTACCTCTCCCCGCCGTATCCGGAGGTGTCCCCGGACGCGCGCGGCGTTGTGTTCACTGTTGCTGTCCTGGTTTGCGGAAGGGCATCCCGCAGGCCCCGAGCAGGGCGCGGCCCTCGTCGTCGGTGCGGGCGGTGGTGACGATGCAGACCTCGAGCCCGCGCAGCTTGTCGATCTTGTCGAAGTCGATCTCCGGGAAGACCAGTTGCTCGCGCAGCCCGAGCGTGTAGTTGCCGTGGCCGTCGAATCCCTTGGGATCGATGCCGCGGAAGTCGCGGATGCGGGGCAGGGTGACGCTGATCAGCTTGTCGAGGAACTCCCACA